>JAAOZZ010000298.1 GCA_012274175.1 Betaproteobacteria bacterium | reverse complement strand
CGCCCGCGAGCCCGGCGAGCGCGCTGCCCACGGCGAACACCAGCACGAAGAGCCGCGGCACGTCGTGTCCGAGCGCGCCCACCATCTGCGGGTGGGTGAGGGCCGCCTGGATCACGAGGCCCACGCGGGTGCGCTTGAACGCGAGGTAGAGGAACGCGAACATGCCGATGGAGATCGCCGTCATCAGCACCTTGTAGAACGGGTAGCTCGTCCCGTAGAGGTGGAACGCCGCGAAGTCGATCACCGCGGGGACGCGGTTCTCGATCGGGTCCCGTCCCCACGCCATGATCACGAGCTCGCCGATCACGTAGGCCAGGCCGAAGGTGAAGAGGATCTCCGCCACGTGCCCCTGCCGGTGCACGCGCCTCAGGCCGTAGCGCTCGATCGCCGCGCCCACGATCCCGCACGCGAGGGGGGCCAGCACGAGCGCCGGCCAGAACCCCACCCAGCGCGAGATCTGCCAGGAGAAATAGGCGCCCAGCATGAAGACGCTCGCGTGGGCGAAGTTGAGCACGCCCATCATGCTGAAGATGAGCGTGAGCCCGGAGGACAGCATGAAGAGCAGCAGCCCGTACACCACCCCGTTAAGGAGCGAGAAGGTGACGAGCTCGCGCACGGCGGACCCGCTCGCTCCAGGCGGGGGAAGCCTAGGGCCGCTGCATCTTGCAGGTCGTGGACATCGCGGTGTCGGCCGCGGGGATCTTCTCGTCGGTCGCGAACCCCAGGCCGCTGTGCTCCACGTCGAACTTCACCTTGTCGGAGAGCGTCGAGACGAAGAGCGGCTGCAGGAGCTGGTGGTTGTCGGCGCGCATCTCCATCGGGCCCAGGGGCGTGTCGAGCTTCATGCCTTCCAGCGCATGGGCGATCTTCACCGGGTCGTCGGACTTCGCCTTCTTCGCCGCCGCCGTGAGCATCGCGAACATGTTGCGGATGCGCCAGTAGTAGAGCTCGTCGGACTTCTCGGTGAAGCGCTTGTGGAACGCGACCTCGTCCGGCAGCAGGTACGGCAGGACGTTCTTGTGGTGCTCGGTCACCTGCTTCAGGTATCCCACGCCGTCGCGGCCGATGGCCGGGACCGATCCCAGCCCGCCGCCGTAATACGTGTACCACTTCACCTTGAGGCCCGCGTCCTTGCCGGCCTTGAACAGGAGCAGCATGTCGTTGCTCCAGTTGCCGGTGATCACGGTGTCCGCCCCGGAGGCCTTGATCTTGGCCACGTAGGGGGAGAAGTCCTGCACCTTCTGCAGCGGGTGCAGCTCGTCGCCCACGATCTGCACGTCGGGGCGCTTGGCGGCGAGCATGCGGTGGGCCGCGGCGGCCACCGCCTTGCCGAACGAGTAGTTCTGGTTGATGAGGTAGACCTTGTGGATGCTCTTGTCCTTCTCCATCACGTCGCCGAAGGCAGCCATCTTCATGTCCACGTCGGCGTCGAAGCGGAAGTGCCAGAAGTTGCACTTCTCGTTGGTGAGCGCCGGGTCGATGGCGGCGTAGTTGAAGAACAGCACTTCCTTGCCCGGGTTGCGCTCGTTGTGCTTGAGCACCGCCTCGGTGATGGCCAGGGCCACCGCGCTGCCGTTGCCCTGCATGACGATGCGCGCCCCCTCGTCGATAGCCTTCTGCAGGACGATGAGCGACTCCTGGGGGTTCACCTTGTTGTCGTAGGACAGGATCTTGATCTTCTGGCCGTTGAGGCCGCCGGCGGCGTTGATCCGGTCGCTGAAGAAGACGATATGCTTCTGGGCGTTGAGCCCGGCGCTGGCGGCGCCGCCCGAGAGGGGGTCGATGTACGCAATTTTCAGGTCCGCCGCGGCAGGGCCTGCCGCCAGCATCGCGGCGAACGCCAGGCCGCCCATCCCGATACGGTGGAAAATGTCGCGCATGGGGCCTCCTCGTGTTATTGGTGGCTCCCGGGGGTCCCGGGGCCCTGTGGAGAGGCGATCCTAACGGTGCGCAGTGCACCTGACAAGCGGAGGTTCCGATGCTCGGCCTGATGATGGATGAACCGCTCCTGGTCGCCTCCTTGCTGAGGCACGCCGACCGGTACCACGGCGACACGGAAATCGTCTCCCGGACGGCCGAAGGCCCGATCCACCGGTACACCTACCGGCAGGCCCACGAGCGCACCCGCCGGCTCGCCAACGCGCTCACCCGGCTCGGGGTGAAGCCCGGGGACCGGGTCGGAACCCTGGCCTGGAACGGTTTCCGCCATTTCGAGCTCTATTTCGCGGTCTCGGGCATGGGCTCGGTGATCCACACCATCAACCCGAGGCTCTTTCCCGACCAGATCGCCTATATCGCGGGCCACGCCGAGGACGCCTACGTCTGCTTCGACATCACCTTCGCGCCCCTGGTGGAGAAGATGGCCGCCGCCTGCAAGGTCGTGAAGGGCTGGATCGCGATGACGGACCGCGCCCACATGCCCGCGGCGCGGATCCCGAACCTGCTCTGCTACGAGGAGCTCCTCGCGGCCGAAAGCGACGGCTTCGACTGGCCCACCTTCGACGAGAACACCGCCTCCGGCCTCTGCTATACCTCCGGCACCACGGGCAACCCGAAAGGCGTGCTCTTCAGCCACCGCTCGACGGTGCTGCATGCCTGCGTCATCACGATGCCCGATGCCACGGACCTCTCGTCGCGCAGCTCGATCCTTCCCATCGTCCCGATGTTCCATGTGAACGCCTGGGGCATCCCGTACGCAGCACCCCTGGTGGGAGCCAAACTGGTCTTCCCCGGCCCGGGCCTCGACGGGGCGAGCCTCTACGAGCTGTTCGAGACGGAGAAGGTGAACCGCTCCTCGGGCGTGCCCACGGTGTGGCTCGGCATCCTCCACCACATGAAGCAGCACAACCTCCGGTTCTCGACCCTGGAGAAGGTGGTGATCGGCGGGGCGGCATGCCCGCCGGCGATGATCCGCACCCTCAACGAGGACTACGGCATCCGCGTGCAGCACGGCTGGGGCATGACGGAGATGAGCCCCATCGGGACGATCAACTCGCCCAAGCTCAAGCACGATGCGCTCGCCCCGCAGGAGCGCTTCGAGCTCTCCCTCAAGCAGGGCCGTCCCGTGTTCGGGGTGGACATGAAGATCGTGGACGGCGAGGGCAAGGAGCTGCCGAGGGACGGCAAGGCCTTCGGCGACCTGCTGGTGAAAGGCCCCTGGATCGTGCGCGAGTACTTCCGCGGCGAGGGCGGCAATCCGCTGCGCCCGGGCGGATGGTTTCCCACGGGCGACGTGGGCACCATCGATCCCGACGGCTACCTGCAGATCACCGACCGCTCCAAGGACGTGATCAAGTCGGGCGGCGAATGGATCAGCTCCATCGACCTCGAGAACATCGCCATGGGGCATCCGGGCGTGATGGAGGCGGCGGTGATCGGCGTGCGCCATCCCAAGTGGGACGAGCGGCCGCTGCTGGTGGTGGTGAAGAAGGCGGGCGCCCTGCTCACCCGCGAGGAGCTGCTCGCGTTCTACGAGGGCAAGGTCGCGAAATGGTGGCTGCCGGACGACGTGGTCTTCGTGGAGCAGCTTCCCCACACCGCCACCGGCAAGCTCTCGAAGCTCACGCTGCGCGAGCAGTTCAAGGACTACGCGCTGCCCACTGCCGCGGCTAGCGCGATTCCGCGCGATCCGGCTCGCGCGTGAGGTCGATGTCGACGTACTTCCAGAAGTTGTACACCAGCATCGGCGAGCGCACGAACCCCACGAGCTGCGGATACCACATCGAGGTGCGGATGCGGTGCACGTTGATCTTCCAGGGCACGTAGGACACCACGAGCTTCGTCATCTGCTGGTAGATCCGCGTGCGCTCGGGGCTGTCGGGCATCGAGCGCGCCTGCTCGTAGAGCCGGTCGTAGGCGGGCAGCCGGAAGCGCGCGAGGTTGTTCTCGACGTTCTTCCCGTAGAGCGAGGTGAGCCAGGTGTCCGCGTCCGGCGACGAAGCGCTGCCGCCCAGCTGCCAGAATTGCAGCTTGCCCAGGCGCGCGGACTTGAGGAGGTCGGGCCACTTGCCCTTGGTCACCTCCATGCGGATGCCGATGTCGTCCAGGCTGCGCTTCCATAGCTCGTCGTATTGCTGGTCGGCCTCGGTGGGTGTGGAGTAGCGGTGCAGCACGAGCGGGCTGCCGTCGGGCAGCTCGCGGTAGCCGTCGCCGTTGCGGTCCACGTAACCGAACATGTCCAGCAGCGCCTTGGCCTTGGGGATGTTGTACTCGTTGGCCGTGGTGTGGAAGTCGGGGTCGTAGCCGGCGACCCCGGGGCTGTAGGGCGTCTCGGCGGGAATCGCCTGTCCCTTGCGGATGATCGCGATCTCGTCCTCGACCTTGTACGAGAGCGCGATGGCGCGGCGCAGGGCCACCTTCTCGGGCGTGTAGCCGCCGACCACCGGGTCCTGCATGTTGAAGTAGGCGTACGTGAGGTCGAGATTGGGCGCCTGCTGCATCCCGATGCCGCGCCTGGCGAGGCTGGGGGCGAGCTTGTTGTTCGGGAACGCCTGGTAGGAGAACTCCTCGGGCACGAGCCACAGGAGATCCATCTGGCCGTTCAGGAACGAGAGCCACCGCGGCTGCGTCTCCTCGATGACCGAGATCTCGACCCGGTCGATCATCGGGATGCGCCGGCCTTCGAGCCGCGCCTTGATGCGCTGGCCGCGCTCGTCGTCCGCGTTCGGCTCGGCGTCCCAGCGCTCCTCGCGGAAGTTGGGGTTGCGCTCGAATATCATCTTCGAGGTGCGCTTCCAGAACGCGAGCCGCCACGGTCCCGTTCCCACCGGGTGCGAGCCGATGTCGTCGCCGTAGCGCTCGGCGACCTCGCGCGCGACGGCGCAGGCGATGCGGCAGTCGGCGAAGTTGTAGATGAAGACGAAGAGCGGCTGCTTGAGCTTTACCTGGAACGTGTAGCGGTCGAGGACCTTGAGGCCCTCGATCGGCGCGTCGTAGTCGAAGCGGTCTTCCTTGCGCGCCCGGGTCGCGGCCTCCTCGGTGCCGATCACGTAGGGCTCTATCTCCGCGATCTGCGAGGCGCGCACCTTGGGATCGAGGACCCGCTTCATCGCGTAGATGTAGTCCGCGGCGACCAGCTCGCGCTTCTTTCCACCGAACGCCGGGTCGTCCGCGAAGTAGATGCCCGGCCGGATGTGGATCGTGTACGTGGTGCCGTCGGCGCTCACCTGCGGCAGCGAGGCCGCGGTCTCCGGCTTGAGCTTGAGCGGGCGCGCGAGGTAGTCGTAGGTGAGCGGGGCCTCGAACATGCCCGAATTCACGATGTCCGAGTACACGTCGCTGATGCGCTGCGGATCGAAGCTCGTCTCGGCGATCTCGAATGCGTAGCGCAGGACCTTTTCCTGGCCCGGCTGGGCGCGCGCCGGGACGCTCGCGAGCGCGAGCAGCGCGATGGAAATCGACAGCCAGCCCTTCAAGGTCCCTCCGTGCTCAGTGCCCGTGCCCCGCCATGAACTCCCGCAACGCCTGCGCCGTGTGGGTCTTGGCCGAGGCGCGCAGGAAGTCGTCGGGGGGCGCGGCGAGCACCACGCGCCCGCCGCCGCCACCGCCCTCGGGCCCCAGGTCCACGATCCAGTCCGCCTCGGCGATCACGTCGAGATTATGCTCGATCAGCACCACGCTGTTGCCGGCGTCCACCAGGCGGTGCAATACGCGGATCAGCTTCTCGACGTCGGCCATGTGCAGGCCCACGGTGGGCTCGTCGAGGACGTAGAGGGTGTGCTGGACAGCGGCACGCCGCCCCTTGCCCTCACCCCGGCCCTCTCCCAGGGGAGAGGGAGAATTGCGCACTTTGGCGAGCTCGGTCACGAGCTTGATGCGCTGCGCTTCGCCGCCCGAGAGCGTCGGGCTCTGCTGTCCCAGGGTGAGGTAGCCCAGGCCCACGTCCTGCAGCAGGCGCAGGCAGTGGTGGATCGACGGATGGTGCTCGAAGAAATCCACCGCCTCGTCCACGCTCATCGCGAGGACCTCGCCCACGCTCCTGCCGCGCATCTTCACCGCGAGGGTCTCGGCGTTGAAGCGCGCCCCGCCGCACACCTCGCAGCTCACCTTCACGTCGGGCAGGAAGCTCATCTCGATGGTCTTCACGCCCTGGCCGTCGCAGCCGTCGCAGCGGCCGCCCGCGGTGTTGAACGAGAAGCGGCTCGCGGTGTAGCCGCGGATGCGCGCTTCCTGCGTGTCGGCGAAGAGCCTGCGGATGTTGTCGAAGAATCCGACGTACGTCGCGGGGCACGAGCGCGGCGTCTTGCCGATGGGCGTCTGGTCCACCTCGAGCACCCGCGTCAAGGCCTGCCAGCCCCGGATCGCCTTGCATCCGCCTACACCCTTCACTTCCTTGCGCGTGCGCTCGCCTGCCACCAGCCGCGCGAGGTTGTCGTGCAGCACGTCGCGCGCGAGGGTGGACTTGCCCGAGCCGGACACGCCGGTGACCACCGAGAGCCGTCCCAGCGGGAAACGCACGTCCACGTCCTTCAGGTTGTGCAGGTTGGCGCCGACCACCTGGATCGCGGGCGTGGCCTTGTCCACCGCACGGCGCGGCTGCACCGGGTGGCGCAACGGCTCGCGCAGGAAGTGCCCCGTGATGGAATCGGGATTGGCCTTCAGCTCCTCGGCCGTGCCCTGGGCGACGATGTGCCCGCCGAGGCGGCCCGCGCCGGGGCCCAGGTCGATCACGTGCTCGGCGCGGCGGATGGTGTCCTCGTCGTGCTCGACCACCACCAGCGTGTTGCCCTTGGCGCCCAGCTTGGCCAGCGTGTCGAGCAGGATCCGGTTGTCCCGCGGGTGCAGCCCGATGGTGGGCTCGTCGAGGATGTAGCACACGCCCCTCAGGTTGGACCCGAGCTGCGCGGCGAGCCGGATGCGCTGCGCCTCGCCGCCGGAAAGCGTCGGTGCCCCGCGGTCGAGGGACAGATAACCCAGCCCCACCTGCTCGAGGAAGCCCAGGCGCGAGGCGAGCTCCGCCAGGATGTCGCGCGCGATCTCCCGCTCGCGCCCGGCGACCGCGAGCCGGTCGAAGAACCCGTGGGCCGCGGAGATGGGCTGGGCGCTCATGTCGGCGATGGATTGCCCGCGGAATCGGACGGCGAGCGCTTCCTTGTTGAGCCGCTTGCCTTCGCAGTCCGGGCACGGCTCGTCCAGCTCGAGCCATTCGACCCAGGAATCGAGCACGTGGTCCTCGGTGCCGGTCCGGGAGCGCTCTTCGTCCCACTTCACCTCGTCGATCCGCAGTCCCGTGCCGTAGCAGCGCGCGCACCAGCCGTGCTTCGAGTTGTAGGAGAAGAGCCGCGGGTCGAGCTCGGGGAAGCTGCGGCCGCACGAAGGGCACGCGCGCTTGACCGAGTAGATCTGGGTTTCGCGCTCGCCCCAGCCGCCGCGGCACACGTGCAGCACGCCCTTGCCCATCTCGAGGGCGGCCTCGACCGCCTTGCGCAGGGCCTTTTCCTCTTCGGGCTTCACCACCAGCTCGGCCACGGGCAGCTCGATGGTGTGCTCGCGGAACCGGTCGAGGCGCGGCCAGCCCTTCGTGGGCAGGTAGGCGCCGTCGACGCGCAGGTGGGAGACCGCCTTCGCGAGGGCCCATTTCGCGAGGTCGGTGTAGAAGCCCTTGCGGCTCGTGACAAGCGGTGCCAGCAGCGCGATCTTCTCGCCGCGCCGCTCCTTCATGAGACGCGCCACGATCGCATCCACGCTCTGCGGCTCGATGGGCACGTCGCACTCGGGGCAGTACTGGGTGCCCAGCTTCACGAACAGCAGGCGCAGGAAGTGGTGGATCTCGGTCTGGGTCGCCACGGTGCTCTTCGAGCCGCCGCGGCTGGTGCGCTGCTCGATCGCCACCGTGGGCGGGATGCCGAAGATCGCGTCCACGTCGGGCTTGGACGCCGGCTGCACGAACTGGCGCGCGTAGGCGTTGAGCGACTCGAGGTAGCGGCGCTGGCCCTCCGCGAAGAGGATGTCGAAGGCGAGGGTGGATTTTCCGGAGCCGCTGACGCCGGTGATCACGGTGAACTTGCCGCGCGGGATGTCGACGTCGATGTTCTTCAGGTTGTGCTCGCGCGCGTGGCGAACGGAGATGCTCCCTCTGCCTTGGGCCGCGGAATTGCTCCCTCTCCCTTGGGAGAGGGTCCGATACGGAATTCGCGGCTCCGCCGCCAAAAGCTCTCCCTCTCCCTTGGGAGAGGGCCGGGG
>JAAOZZ010000297.1 GCA_012274175.1 Betaproteobacteria bacterium | reverse complement strand
TACACCGCGAGCCCGCTGCTCATCGTGAACAGCGAGCGGCTCAATTTCGTCGACGTGCCCGAGCACCTGGACCTGCTGGTCGAGCGCGTGGAGGCGATGCGCGGCGGGCGGGAGTTCTTCAACCGCGCCTGACACCGCGCCCCGCGGGAAGGGCGCGATCCCCGCCCCGCATTGGTGCAATGCAGCAACTCATGTCAAAATTCCCGTTTGCCCTCCTTCGCGAGGTCCCGATGAGCGTGCATGACGAGAAGACGTCCCGCGTGACGGTTCCGCAGCTGCAGAAGCGCGCGCGCGAGGGCGAGAAGCTCGTGATGCTCACCTGCTACGACGCGAGCTTCGCCGCGATCTCCGAGGACGCGGGCGTGGACATGCTGCTCATCGGGGATTCCCTCGGCATGGTGGTGCAGGGGCGCGACACCACGCTCGCCGTGACGCTCGAGGAGACCGAGTACCACGTGCGCTGCGTGGCGCGGGGCAGCCGCAAGGCGCTGGTCATCGCCGACCTGCCGTTCGCGAGCTTCCAGGAATCGCCCGCCCAGGCGTTCCGCAGCTCCGCGCGCATGATCGCGGCGGGCGCGCAGATGGTGAAGCTCGAGGGCGGCGCGGTGATGGCCGAGACCACGCGCTTCCTGGTCGATCGCGGCGTGCCGGTGTGCGCCCATATCGGCCTCACGCCCCAGTCGGTGAACACCCTTGGAGGCTACCGCGTGCAGGGCCGGGGCGAGGACGACGCCTTGCGCCTCGTGGCCGACGGGAAGGCGCTCGAGGCGGCCGGAGCGGCGCTCGTGCTGATGGAGGCGATGCCCGCGCCGCTCGCCCGGCGCGTGACCGAATCCATCGCCGTGCCCACCATCGGCATCGGCGCCGGGCCCGACGTGTCGGGGCAGGTGCTCGTGGTCTACGACATGCTGGACATCTATCCCGGGCGCAAGGCGCGCTTCGTGAAGAACTTCATGGCCGGGGCGCCCTCGGTGAAGGCGGCGATCGAGGCGTACGTGCGCGCGGTGAAGGACAAGACCTTCCCGGGCCCGGAGCATTCTTGGAGCTGATCCATACGGTGGCGGAGCTGCGCGCACGGCTCGCGAACGCGCATCCGATCGCGTTCGTGCCCACCATGGGCAACCTGCACCAGGGGCACCTCGCCCTCGCCACCGCCGCCCGCGGACGCGGCAAGTGCGTGGTGGCGTCGATCTTCGTGAACCGCCTGCAGTTCGAGCCCGGGAGCGACTTCGAGCGCTACCCGCGCACCTTGGCCGAGGACTGCGCCAAGCTCGAGCGCGCCGGCTGCGACGTGGTGTTCGCGCCCGACGAGCGCGAGATGTATCCCCAGCCCCAGGAGATCGTGGTCTCGCCGCCGAAGCTCGCCGAGCAGCTCTGCGGAAGCTTCCGTCCCGGCCACTTCCAGGGCGTGGCCACCGTCGTCACCAAGCTCTTCCACGTCGTGGTACCCGACGTGGCGATGTTCGGCAAGAAGGACTACCAGCAGCTGCATGTGATCCGCGCCCTCGTGCGCCAGCTGAATTTCGCGATCGAGATCGTCGGCGTGGAGACGGTGCGCGAGCCCGACGGCCTGGCGATGTCTTCGCGCAACGGCTACCTTTCGGGCGCGGAGCGCGCCGAGGCGCCGCGGCTGAACCGGGCGCTGCAAGGCGTGAGGGCGGCGGTGGAGGGCGGGGCGCGGGATTTCGACGCGCTCCTCGCGGCCGCCAGCGCGGAGCTCGCGTCCCACGGCTGGCGCGTGGACTACGTGGCGCTGCGGACCCGCTCGGACCTGGCGGCCGCGCGCCCCGGCGATCGCGACCTGGTGGTGCTGGGCGCCGGGTGGCTCGGCAGCACGCGCCTCATCGACAACCTCGAGCTCGCCGCGGGCCCGGATCGCGCCCGATAGCGCCATGTGGAACCTTGATTTCTCGCCGCCGCAGGTGATCCATGCCCGGGTGCTCACGCAGCTTCCGGATTCATTCCGCCACGCGCGGCGCAGCGACTGGGGAGATGCGAACAAGCCGGGCGAACCCATCGCGAGCTTCCTCGAAGGGCCGTCGTTCGATCGCGCGGGCAACCTCTACGTGACCGACATTCCGTTCGGCCGGATCCTGCGCATCTCGCCCGCGCTCGAATGGACGCTCGCCGCCGAGTACGACGGCTGGCCCAACGGCATCGCGATCCATCGCGACGGTTCTCTCTGGATCGCCGATTACCGGCGCGGGCTGCTGCGGCTCGATCCGAAGGCGAAGGCTCCGGAAGCGATCCTCGGCCATCGCAACAGTGAATCGTTCCGGGGGCTCAACGACCTCACGTTCGACGCGCAAGGCAACTGCTACTTCACCGACCAGGGGCAGACGGGGTTGCACGATCCCACGGGACGCGTCTATCGCCTGCGCACCACGGGCCAGCTCGAGCTCGTGGTGGGCGGCATCCCGAGCCCCAACGGGGTCGCGCTCAACGCCCACGGCAGGGCGCTCTACATCGCCGTCACGCGCGCGAACCAGGTCTGGCGCGGGCCCTTGCTCGCCGACGGCACGGTGTCCAAGGTCGGCGCCTTGCGGACTTTCTTCGGCACCAGCGGCCCCGACGGCATGGCGGTGGACGTCGACAATCGGCTGGTGGTGGCCCACGCGAGCCTGGGAGGAGCCTTCGTGCTGAACCCGCGCGGCGAGGTGACCCATTTCGTGAAGAGCCCGGTGGGCTCCACCGTGACCAACGCGGCCTACCGTCCCGGCACCTCGAAGCTCGTGCTGACCGAGAGCGAGACCGGCTCGATCCTCGAGGCCGACCTCCCCGCCCCCGGCGCGCCGCTCTTCTCCCACGCCTGAACGCAAAAAGGGGTCAGATTACTTTTTCAGCAATGGCGGCGAAAAAGTAATCTGCCCCCTTTTTGAACGAGGCGACCGTCGCCGTGCGCGTGCACCGAGGGGACGCCGAGGTGTCGGATAATGGGCGATCCCAGGGAGGATTCCGCAGCCAATGCAGGCGCTTGATTCCAGGCTCGACCTCGATGGATTCTTTCGCAACCTCGGCCACGCTCGCGAGCGCGTGTTGCTGCTCGATTACGACGGAACCCTTGCGCCGTTCCACCGGCGCCCCGAGCACGCGTTTCCCTATCCGCGCGTCGCCGAAATCCTCAAGGAGGCCATCGCCGGTTGCGCGACGCGCGTCGTGATCGTGAGCGGGCGGCGCCTGGCGGACCTGCGGGGGCCGCTCGCCCGCATCCCGCACGACGAGGTCTGGGCCTCCCACGGCTGGGAGCGCTTCACGGCGCTGGGAGAGCATGTGGCCTACGAACTGCGCGGCGCGGCGAAGCGCCAGCTTCAGCTCGCGGAGGCACCGGCGAGGCGGCTCGCGATCCACGGCGCGCGAATCGAGCGCAAGGTGGCGAGCGTTGCGGTGCACTGGCGCGGCATGCACGCGCCGGCGGCCGAGCTCGTGCGCGAGCGCCTCGCCGTCGCCTGGCAGGGGCTCGGGAACGACGAGCTCGACCTGCTCGAATTCGACGGCGGCATGGAGCTTCGCGCCCGTGGGCGCGACAAGGGCCACGCCGTGCGCGACATCCTCGCGGGCTGCGCGCCCGATGCCGTCTGCGCGTACCTGGGAGACGACCATACCGACGAGGACGCGTTCGCCGCCATGAAGGGGCGCGGCCTGAGCGTGCTCGTGCGCGGGGAGCTGCGCCGCACCGGCGCGGACTTGTGGCTCGCGCCGCCCGAGGAGCTGATCGAATTCCTCGAGCGATGGTGCGCGAGCGGAGCGGTGCGTTGAC
>JAAOZZ010000296.1 GCA_012274175.1 Betaproteobacteria bacterium | reverse complement strand
GGGAGCTTGAGCTCCAGGGCCACATGCTCGGCGATGTTCAGCGCGAGGGACGTGTTGTGCGTGACGACGTACTCGTCGGTGATGTACAGGCGCGACGGGTGCGAAACCGCGATGCACTGCGTGGGCACGACGCGCGAAGGGACAATCGAGGTGATCACCGGACGGGACGAGCGCTCGTAGCGCTCGGGGAGCCGATCGCGCTTGGTCGAGAGCCGGAACAGCGTGCGCGGCTCGGGATGATGGATGTTGAGGACGAATGCGGTGCGGCCCTCTTTCTTCTCGCCCTGATAGCTGTAGGTCGTGCGCTTGTCGGTGAAAGTGCACCAGCCTCCGAGCGAGCGGACCAGCTCGACCACGTCTCTGGCGAGGCGATAACTCGTCGTGCAGAAGCGCACGCTGCCCCATTTCTCGACCCAGCCGTCGGTGTCGAGAAGACCCTGAAGCAACGCAAGGCGCGCCGGGCGGCAGGCGTTGCGGTAAAGGCGCGGAATGAATTTCTCGTGGCTGGGGACGCCCCGCAAGCCCAGCGAGCGGATGCCCTCGGTGAGGGGATTCCGGTTAGCCGCGCCGCCGCGTCGCGGGCCATTCTTGATGATCCGCCAGTCGTAGGCGCCGTTGTGGCTCAATTTCAGGTTCGCGCCCACCGCTTCGCTCATGTGCTCGAGCATCTCGGGCGCGGCCGTGGAAAACGTATGCGATCCGCCCATGAGATTGCCATCGCCGAGCAGCGCACCGAGCGCCCACGGATCCACCGGCAACGGGTCGTGGTGCCCGAAGTCGCCGGTCACCTGGTCGATCCACAGGCGATGCTGGTAGCGCACACGGGTAAGCATGGCGATCAGCTTCTCCGTGCTCAAGACGCGGGGTGCTTCCCAATCGCGGTAGTACACGCGCCACAGGTGCTCCGCACACGCTTCGGTGCTGCGGCCGTCGGAGAAAGTGATCCGATACACCTGCCGGACGCCCTGCGGATATACGCCCGTCACGATCGAAGGAGCCCCATCGATGGAGGCCAGCGCATCACCGACCTGGAGCGCGCCCATTTCCGTCCATCCGCTCGGAGTCTTGATTCGAGCATCAGTACTCTGCGCTTTCCCCATACTCGGCCGTCCGGCCACGATGATGAGATCCCCGTCCTGCAGCCCCGTCGTCATCTCGTCCAGGTCGACGAAGCCCGTGGCCTTGCCGGTCACGGACGCGGGATTGCGATGCAACTCGTCCAGGCGGCTCATCACCTCGGCCAGCACCGTGGACATCTTGGCGAAGCTCTCCGAGGACCGGTTGCCCGACTCGCCGATCTCGAGGATCTTGGTCTCGGCCTCGTCCAGGAGCTGGCGCGCCTCGCGCCCCTGGGGCGAGTACGCGGAATCGGCGATGGCGGTGCCGACCTCGGCCAGCTTCCGCATGATCGCCCGCTCGCGGACGATTTCCGCGTAGCGGCGGATGTTGGCGGCGCTGGGCGTGCCGGCGGCGAGCTGGTGGATGTAGGAAAGGCCCCCCACGTCCTGCAGCTCCCCGGTGAGCTTGAGCGCCTCCGAGACCGTCAGCACGTCGGCGGGCTTGTTCTCCTCGACCAGGTGCGTGATCGCGCGCCACAGGATGCGGTGGTCGGCGCGGTAGAAATCGGACTCCGAAAGGACGTCGCCGATGCGATCCCACGAAGTGTTGCTGAGTAGCAGGCCGCCCAGGACCGCCTGCTCCGCTTCCACGGAATGGGGAGGCAGGCGCAGGGACTCGATCTGGGCATCGCCGGAGGTGGTCCCGGGACGCGCAAAGCGTTCGGAACCGGCAGGGACCGAGGGCATAGTAGGTTTTATCTCCTCGTTGGTGCGGGGTCGCGCTGCTCCCACAGCGCGAGCGGCGAGTGTGTCACGCACATCATGTGGACACAATGGCAAAACCTGTTGATAAGTTGTGGGCAACTCCTGCATATCGCGGTACTCGCTGTGCAGGAAAATACCGCGCCACAAGCTCACCAGATGCGCCACCGAAACCGGGGACAGCCCGGCTTACAGGCCGAGGAAGACCTTGAGGCGCGCGCGGACTTCGAGCAGCGTTGCGCGAGGCAAGTGGTCCAGGACTCCGGAGTTTCGGGCCTTCCAATCGATCGTCCTCACCTGGTGGGAAAGAATTACACCGGAAACGGCGAAACCGGGCGGGACGGGGACCTCGAGCTGCGACCGCACCTTGGTGGCCTTGCCGCCGTGGGTGGTGACGGGGCAGACGATAGCGAGTCCCGAGGCCTGGAAACCGTCGACGGAGACCACGAGCGCCCGTCGCCGGCCCTTCTGCTCATGGCCTGCCGCTCCTTCGTCCGAGTCGATCTCAATGAGGTCGCCCGCGGACGGGGCCTTCACCACGCCTCCTTGCCGCGACGCTTGCCGAAGGATGGCGCCAGGCGCGGCTTCGAGCGGCGAATCGCATGGGCCATGTCGGCCTCGGTGAAGGGCGGCAATTCGGGCGCGGCGGCCTCGATCACGAGCCGGCGCCCGTCGAGCCGATAGGTCACCTCACCGCCTTCGGAGACATTCATCTGCCTGGCGACCTCCGCCGGCAGCCGGAAACCGAGGCTGTTGCCCCATTTCAGGATGGATTGCTTCGACATGTTCCCATTGTATAGCCATTGGCTATACATGCCAACGGGAAGGGGCCCGCAAAGCACAGGGGCCGCCCGAAGGCGGCTCCTGGGTCAGCCGTTCAGCGCTTTACGCCTCGGGCACCACGTGCACGATGATGTTGGCGAGCACGTCGGAGTGCAGCGCCACGACGATCGGAAATTCGCCGATGTGCTTGAGCGGGCCCTGGGGCATGCGGACCTCGGCCTTCTTCACGGTGAGGCCCTGCTTGCCCAGCTCCGCGGCGATGTCGGCGTTGGTGACGGAGCCGAACAGGCGCCCGTCCACGCCGGCCTTCTGCGCGATGTCGATCTTCATGCCCTCGAGCTTCGCGGCACGGTCCTGGGCGGAGGTGAGGTGCTCGTTGGCCTTCTTCTCCAGGTCGGAGCGGCGATTCTCGAACTCCTTGAGGTTCGACTGGGTCGCGCGCTTGGCCTTGCCCTGGGGGATCAGGAAATTGCGCGCGAAGCCGTCCTTCACCTTCACCACGTCGCCCAACCCGCCCAGGTTCACCACTTTTTCCATCAGGATCACTTGCATGGCGGTTCCTCAGTGCAGGTCGGTGAAGTGGATCAACGCGAGGAAGCGCGCGCGCTTGATGGCCACGCCCAGCTGGCGCTGGTAGCGGGCCTTGGTGCCGGTGATGCGCGCGGGGATGATCTTCCCGTTCTCGTTGATGAAGTCCTTCAGGATCGCGATGTCCTTGTAGTCGACTTCCTTGATCTTCTCGGCGGTGAAGCGGCAGAACTTGCGGCGGCGGAACAGGCCGCGATTCTGCTGGCGTCCATCCTTCTTGGCGAACTTGCCGCCTTTTCCTTTACCGCGGCCACGGGGGGCGGGTCTGGGCATTGTCGTGTGTCCTTAGAGAGGGTCAGGCCGCGGGCTGCGCCGGAGCGACAGGGGCAGCGGCTACGGCAACGGCAGCGCCAGCATCGGCAGCTTCGGCAGGCTTGGCTTCGGCCGCGGCGCCGGGCGCCTCGGTCACGTTGCGGGACTTCTCCTCCTTCATCATCGGGGAGGGTCCCGTCTCGGCCTCGCTCTTCGAAACGATCAGGTGGCGCAGGACAGCGTCGTTGAACTTGAACGCGGTCTCGAGCTCGACCAGGGTGTCGTTGCCCACCTCGATGTTCATGAGGACGTAGTGCGCCTTGAACATCTTGGCGATCGGGTACGCGAGCTGCCGGCGTCCCCAGTCTTCGATGCGGTGGATGATGCCGCCGCCGGTGGTGATGGTGTTGCGGTAACGCTCGATCATCCCGGGCACCTGCTCGCTCTGATCGGGATGCACGATGAATACGATCTCGTAATGGCGCATGAACACTCCTTGTGGATTGAAGCCCCCCGAATGGGCGCCAGGCGGTGGGGCAAGGGTAGAAAGCCCTAAATTATAGCCCGAAACCGGAATCGGGGACAGACCCCGATTTCCTACAAACCGATAGGAGGCGGCCGACAGAAGAAGTCGCGGGGGATGGCGAAGATGTCGCCCATCGTCCACATCCAGGCAACCCGGGAGCGCCGCCGGGGAGCCCATCGCCATGCCCGTCCCAAGGCTTTTCTTGGCCGCCATGAACCTGGCCAGGCTGCTGGCCTTCGCCGTCGCCTTCGCGCTCGCCACGCTGCTCGCCTCCGCGCCCGCTGCCGCCCAGACGGTCTCCTCTCCGATCCCCGCCGGAACCAACCCGCGCGCGATCGCCGTGAACCCCATCACCGGCAAGGTCTACATCGCGAGCGAATTCACCAATAGCGTGACGGTCGTGGACGGGGCGACCAACGGGACCACGAGCGTCCCGGTCGGCACCCGCCCGCAGTTCATCGCCGTCAATCCCGCGACCAACCTCGTCTACGTGACCAGCGGGACCGACTCCACCCTCTCCATCATCGACGGCGCGACGGACACCGTTTCCGCGACGCTCGCGATCGGCGGCAACGGACCCATCGCGATCAACCCCATCACCAACAAGATCTTCGTCGTGCGGTTGAGCACGGCCGCCACCGACGAGGTGACCATCGTCGACGGCGCGACCAACACGTGGTTCACGGTGGCGATCGACTCCTTCCAGCCGAACGCCATCGCGGTGGATCCGGTCACCGACACCGTCTATGTATCCACCTACGGGACGGGCGACGTGCGCGCCTTCGACGGCTCGACCACCACCGATTTCCCCCACCCGCCAGGGGTCGGCGTCTGGAGCCACCCGGTCGCTCTCGCCGTGAATCCCGTCACGAACCAGACCTACGTCGCGACCGAAGACAGCCGCGGCCCGTTCGGCGTCATCGACAACGCGACGCTCGGGTACACGTACTACACGTTCACCGGGCACGCCGCGAGCCCAAAGGCGGTCGCCGTGAACGTGGTGACCAACAAGGTCTACGCCGCGTACGCGGGCGAAGTGCTCGTGATGGACGCCGCGGCGAACACCTTCTCGTTCATCCCCTCGGGCACCAGCACGGCCGGACCGATCGCGATCGGCATCAACCCCACCACGAACAAGGTGTACGTCCCCAACGCCGACGGCACCCTCACGGTGATCGACGGCGACACCGACGCCGCCACCACGCTCATCATCCCCTCGGGTGCCACGGCGATCGGCGTGAACCCGGTCACCAACCGGGCCTACGTGACCGCGCCCGACAGCGTCTCCGTCGTCACCGGCGCGGGCACCGACACGGTCCACGCCATTCCCCTCACGACCACCATCACGCCGCTGCCGGGGAACACGAGCGGTACCAACGCCGCGATCACTCTCCAGGCGAGCAGCACCTTCGCGCCGACCGCGCCTGCGGTGCAGCACGTGTATTACCGGCTCGACGGCATCGACGGCCCCTGGCAAGCCGCGAGCGGAGCCGGCCCTTACAGCGCGCAGCTCGACGCCATGGCGCCCGGAGCCCATACGCTCTACGCCTTCGCGACGGACACCCAGGAAGCGCCGAGCGTGAACGCCGGGCCCCAGAGCGTCCCGCTGGTCGGGAGCATCGCTTCGTACGCCTTCACGGTCGCCGGACCCATCGCGAAGGTTGCCGTGGACTTCAATGGCGACGGCAAGGGCGACATCGTGCTGCGCAACACCTCGGACGGATCGATCTTCCAATGGCTCATGAACGGCACGGCCGTCCAGCAGCAGACGAGCCTTGGCGGCCCCGGGACCACCGACCAGCCGAAGCACATCGGCGATTTCAACGGCGACGGCAAGTCCGACATCGTCTGGGAGGACAGCGACGGCACCATCGCCATGACGCTCTTCGACGGCGCGTCCGTGGTCTCCGACGCGGTCCTCGTGGGACCGGGCACGGGCTGGCACATCACGCAGGTGGGCGATCTCGACGTCGACGGCAAGGCCGACCTCGTGTGGACCAACACCAACGGCTCCGTGCAGGCCTGGCTCATGAACGGCACGAGTGCCATGGCCGCAGCGCAGTGGGTGCCCGCGGGAACGGGATGGCGCGTGCTCAGGCTCGCGGACCTCGACGGCGACGGCAAGGCGGACGTCCTGTGGCAGAACACCGACGGCACGGTCGCCGCATGGCTCATGAACGGGCTCAATGCGACGCAGGTGGGAAGCTTCGCGGGCGCGGGCTCGGGCTGGACCGTGGCGCTTGCCGCCGATTTCGACGGCGACGGCAAGCAGGACCTGCTGTGGTCCAACACCAACGGCGCGGTGCAGGCGTGGCTCATGAACGGCCTCGCCGTGAACCAGGTCGCGTCCTTCGTGCCGCCCGGCGCGGGCTACACCCCCACCCAAGCGGGAGACCTCGACGGAGACGGCAAGGCCGACATCGTCTGGCGCTACACCGACGGCACCGTGCTCGCGTGGATCATGGGCCCGGGCCTCACCGTATCGCAGATCGCATCGTTCACCGGCCCGGGCAACACCTACGAGGTCACACACCTGCCCGACCTGGACGGCGACGGGAAAGCCGACATCCTGTGGCGCAACACCGACGGAACCATCCAGGCCTGGATCATGAACGGGCTCGCCGCCACGTCCTCCGCGACCTTCACCGGCCCCGGACCATATGAGGTGGTACCGCCGAGCGAGTGATCCGCCACCGGTTCGACGCCGGCCCCACGAGGCGCAAGTTGGCCTTCTAGACCTTGAAGTAGCTTCGGTACCACTCGACGAAGCGTCGAATCCCCACTTCCACCGAGGTCGAGGGCTTGAATCCCGTCACCGCCTCCAGTGACGCCGTGTCCGCTTCAGTTGCACGCACGTCGCCCGCCTGCATCGGCAGGAGATCGAGTTTCGCTTTCCTTCCGAGCGCATCCTCGAGGGCGTGGATGTAGGTCATAAGCTCCACTCGCTGGTGATTTCCGATATTCAAGAGGCGCCATGGCGCGCTGCTCGTGGCGGGAGCGGGTTGCTCGCTGTTCCACGCCGCAACAGGCTGCGCTGGTCGATCGATCAAGCGCACGATGCCTTCCACGATGTCATCCACGTAGGTGAAATCCCGAACCATCTTCCCCTGATTGAATACGGGAATGGCCTCGCCGGCGAGAATCCCCTTCGTGAACCTGAAAAGCGCCATGTCGGGTCGCCCCCACGGACCGTACACGGTAAAGAAGCGCAGGCCTGTCGACGGAATTCCGAAGAGGTGGGCATATGCGTGTGCCATTCCCTCGTTGGCCTTCTTGGTAGCGCCATAAAGAGCAACAGGGTGGTCGGTATTCTGGCGTTCGTCGAAAGGCAATCCCGTGTTCAATCCGTAGACGGAGCTCGATGAGGCGAACACGAGGTGCCCAGTACCATGGTGG
>JAAOZZ010000295.1 GCA_012274175.1 Betaproteobacteria bacterium | reverse complement strand
GTACGGCATCCATGGCCGGATTTGTCCTTTCGTCATGTTGCGATGCGGCATGCAAGGGCTTTGATTATCGCCCGGCGGGATGATATATAAGCGTTTCGTAATACAACTCGAACCATCGCCGGAGGATCCCCATGGTCGACCGCCGCCGCTTCCTCGCGGGAATCGCCGTTCCCGCCCTGTCCTCGCTTTCGCCCATCGCTTCCGCCGTGACCCGGGTCTGGCAGCCCGAAGAGCTGGCCGAGGGTGCCGCAGCCGAGGGATACCTGGAGCGCATCGCCGGCAAGGTCCCGCTCATCAAGCGCAGCTACCGGCCGCCGAACTTCGAGACGCCCCTCGACTACTACAAGAACATCATCACGCCCAACGACGCATTTTTCGTGCGCTACCACCTGTCGGGCGTGCCGGACGTGAACGTGAAGACCTGGCGCGTGAAGGTGGGGGGAGACGCGGCGCAGCACCCCGCGGAATACGACTTCGCGGCCCTCAAGCGCGATTTCCCAGTGGTGGAGATGGTGGCGGTGTGCCAATGCTCGGGCAACCGGCGCGGCATGTTCGCGCCCCACGTGCAGGGCGTCGAATGGGGCGTGGGCGCCATGGGCAACGCCCGCTGGAAGGGCGTGCGGCTGCGCGACGTGCTCGCCAAGAGCGGTGTGGCCAAGGACGCGATCGAGGTGGGCTTCAACGGCGCCGACGGCCCGGCGCTGCCCGTGACCCCCGACTTCGTGAAGAGCCTGCCGATCGACCGGGCGCTCGACGAGAACACGCTCATCGCCTTCGAGATGAACGGCAAGCCGCTGCCGCGCTGGAACGGCTTTCCCGCGCGCCTCATCGTGCCGGGGTGGACCGGGACCTACTGGGTGAAGCACTTGACCGACATCGACGTGCGCTCCAAGCCCCTCGTGAACTTCTGGATGAACCCGGCGTACCGCATCCCCGCGGGCAAGTTTCCGCAGGTGGCGCGCTTCCCGAGCCAGGAGAACGCGGCCGGCCAGCCCATCACCGACATGGTGGTGAACTCGCTCGTCACCACCATCCACGACGGCCTGCGCGTGCATCGCGGGCAGGTGGTGGACGTCGGGGGCATCGCCTGGGACGGCGGGCACGGCATCCGCGACGTGATGGTGAGCGTGGACAGCGGGCAATCGTGGCAGAAGGCCCAGCTCGGGCGCGACCTGGGACGGTTCTCCTTCCGTCCCTTCAGCTTCAAATGGCACGCGACGCAGCCCGGGCCCACGGTGGTCATGGTGAAGGCCACCAACAACCGCGGCGAGACCCAGGTGCCGGAGCTCATCTTCAATCCCGCGGGCTATCACCACAACGTGGTGTCCCGCATCATGGTCGAGGTGGCGTGATGAACGTGCTGCGTTGCGTGGCGTTGTGCGCGGGATTCGCCGCCGTGGCGGCGTGGGCCGGCGAGGAAAAGGTGCAGCTCCAGCCGGGACCCGGCCTCGACAAGGTGCGCCAGAACTGCAATACCTGCCACAGCCTCGACTACATCCCGCTCAATTCCCCCTTCCTCGACCACAAGGGCTGGGAGGCCACGGTGGTGAAGATGAAGAAGGCGTTCGGCGCGCCGATCAAGGACGACGACGTGCAGCCCATCGCGGACTACCTCGCCGCCCACTACGGCAAGCGCTGAGATCCCGCCCTAGGCCGGCTGCCGCGCGACGAGGTCGATCAGGGCCGACATGCCGCGGTGGCCCGGCCCCTCGTCGACCATGTCGTCGTGGGATGCGAGGTGCAGGATTTCCATTCCCGCGAAGCTCTCCCGCAGCAGCTCCTCGGTGTAGAAATTCTCCAGCTGCTTGGGTCCGCCCGTGGCGTATCCCAGCTGCTCGGGGCGGTAGCCCTGCAGGATCAGGAGTCCCCCGGGCGCGATCGCCTGGCGGATGCCCGCGAACACCTCCGAGCGCTCCTCGGGCGTAAGGAACTGGAAGAAGATCCCCGCGACCAGGTCGTAGCGCGCGGCACTCCAGTCCCAGCGGAAGATGTCCGATTGGCGGTGGTCGACGCGCACCCCGGCTGCACTCGCGAGCGAGCGCGCCTTGGCCACGGCAACGGGCGAAAAATCGAAAGCGGTCACCTCGAGCCCCTGGCGCGCGAGCCAGACGCTGTTGCGCCCCTCGCCGTCGGCCACCGAGAGCGCGCGCAGGCCGGGAGCGAGCCGTGCGCGCTGGCTCGCGAGGAATGCATTGGGTTGCGTGCCGAAGAGGTAGCCCTCGGCGGAAAAGCGCGTGTTCCAGCGTTCGAGCTGCTCGGGATCCGCGCTGCGGCTCATGGCGCCGTCCTGCGGTGGACGCCGGCCATCGCGGCGCGATACAGGTTGGCCGAGCGCGCTCCGCTGCGGCAGAACGCGAGCAGCGGGCGCGGCAGGCGATCGAGGAGCTCGGCGAACTGCGCCACGTCCTCGAGGGTGATCATCCCCGAATGCACCGGCTGCCAAACGTATTCGAGCTGGGCGGCGCTCGCCGCCTCGCGGATCGCCGCCTGGGGCGGCTGGCCCGGCTCCTGCTCGAGGCGGTGGTTCACGACGCTGCGGAAGCCGTGGGCCGCGAGCTCCCGGACCTGCTCGGGCGACAATTGGGGCGCCACCGCGAAATCCGGCGCGAGGAAGGTGATGGGAAGGTTCATCGGCTGTAGGGCCTCCGGACGGAAAAAGGGTTCATTGGGCCGCCGCCTCGCGCGGCCTTGCGCTGGATCAACGCCGACGGCGCGCCACGCCGCACTATCGATGCATGTGCGAGCTCCTCGGCATGTCCAGCCGCCACCCCGCGACCCTGCGCTATTCCCTCGAGGAGTTCTCGCGCCACGGGGGCCTCGCCGGACCGCACAAGGACGGCTGGGGCATCGCCCATTACCTGGATGGGGACGTGCGCGTGATGAAGGAGGCGGCGCCGGCGAGCGACAGCGCCTGCGTGCGCTTCCTCCAGGAGCACCCGGTCGCGAGCGACTGCGTCATTGCCCACATCCGCAAGGCCACCCAGGGAGATCGATCCTTGCGCAACTGCCAGCCCTTCTTGCGGGAGCTGGGGGGCGCGATGCATGTCTTCGCGCACAACGGCGACCTCGAGCCCGGCCGGCTGCGCGCCCGCCTGCCCCTTTCGCATGCCCGCCCCGTCGGGCAGAGCGATTCCGAGTACGCGTTCTGCGCCCTGCTCGCGCGCCTCGAGGACCTGTGGCGCCGCTCCAGCGCGCCGCCGCCTTTGCTCGAGCGCCTCGACGCGATCGAGGCCTTCGCCCGCGAGCTGCGCTCCTGCGGGCCGGCCAATTTCCTCTACGCCGACGGCGACGCGCTGTTCGCCCACGGGCACCGGCGCACCCAGGCCTCGGGCGGCATCCGACCGCCGGGGCTGCACATGCTGATGCGCAAATGCGCGCACCCGGGCGGCACCTTCGACACGGCGGGGCTCGCGATCCGCTCCGACGCCGCCGAGCAGCACGTGGCGATATTCTCGAGCGTGCGGCTCACGAGCGAGGGCGGTTGGCGCCCGCTGGAGGAAGGGCAGGTCGTGGCCGTGCGGGGCGGCGATCTCGTGGCCGAACGCTTCGCCCCGGAGCTCACGCCGCTCGCGGTCGCGAGCGACGAGGCCGCCGCGGTCTCCTGAGTCCCTATTCAAGGCGATAGGCGGCGTGGCACGCGGCGCATCGCGCCGTGACGTCGGCCAGCGCGGCAAGCGGGGCTTTCAGGTCTCCCGTGGCGCCCGCGGTGGTGGCCGCGATCGCGAAACGGCTCGCGGCCTGGTGCATCGCGTATCCCATCTCCTGCATGCCCGAGGGCATGTAGGGCGCGACCTCGTGGGCGCCGTGGGCTTCCATCGAGCTCAAGCCCAGGCGCTGCTCCGAGAGCTGGGCGGCCTGCTCGAAGGCTCCGCGGGCGAGGGCGTCCTGGATCGCCTGCAGCGTGGCGAGGTGGTCGCGCATGTTGGCGAGCGTGTGCTCCCGCAGCGGGGCGGGGAATTGCACGGCCGCGCGCGTGTCGGCCATGGGCGGGCCTTGCAGGTGCGCGTGTTCCGAAGGCGAAGCGCAGGCGCCTGCGACGAGTGCCACGAGGGCGGCGAGAACGAACCGGTCCATGGCGCGCGCCTACCCGAACTTGGCCAGCAGCTCGGCCGCGTTCTGGATGCGCTTTTCCGCCGCGGGCTTCGCGCCGGCGGGCGAGCCCGGGTCGGCCTGGATCGCGCAGGCGAGCACGTGGAAGAAAGCCTTGTCGAGGGCCCTGCGGCTGGCGGAGATCTGCTGCGCCACCTTCTCGCAGTCCTCCCCGGACTCGATCATCGACTGGATGCCGCGCAGCTGCCCTTCGACCCGCTTCAGGCGCAGCACCAGATCGCCCTTGTGCTTCTCGTCCCGTATCACTGCCATGGCTTGACCTTCCTCAAAGGGGCGCGCCGGAGCGCGGCGCACCATGCATCATACACCGGACTTGCAAAACGATACTATACCCCCTATAGTATCAACCACACACCCTTTCCTGGAGCGCCGCGCCATGACTACCGAAAGACTCGTCCGCATCTTCGCCGGGGCCTTCGTGCTCCTCTCCCTCGCCCTGGGCGTGGAGGCGAGCCCGCTCTTCGCGACGAAATACGCCCTCTGGTTCACCGCCTTCGTGGGCGCGAACCTGCTCCAGAGCGGTTTCACCCGGTTCTGCCCGCTCGAGACGATCCTGCGCCGCATGGGCGTGCCCTCGGCCCGGCAGGCGGCGTGACCATGCAGCGCGCCGCCGCCTTCGTGGCCCTCGCGCTCCTCGCCGCGTGCGGAGGGGACAGGCCCGCGGCGGTGGCACCGGCCGCCCTGGCCCTGCGCTCGGCTCCCGTGGAGCTGCGCGACGTGGAGCTCAGCGCTTCGGCCGAGGCGGTAGTGGAGGCGGTGAACCAGTCCACGGTGTCCTCGCAGATCGCGGGGCGCATCGTCGACATCCGCTTCGACGTGGGGGACCGGGTGAAGAAGGGCGACGTGATCGCCCGCATCGACGAGCGCGCCGCCTCCCAGGTGGTCGCCGCGAGCGAGGCCCAGGTGCGCTCCGCCGAGGCCACGCTCACCAACGCGCGGGCGCAGTACGAGCGCTCGCGGGCGCTGCTCGCGCAGAAGTTCATCAGCCAGGCCGCGCTCGACAAGTCGGAAGCCGATTTCCGGGCCGCCGAATCCCAGATGAAGGCGATGCTCGCCGGCGCGGGGCAGGCGGCCACCGAGAGGAGCTTCGCCACCATCGTGGCGCCCTACGGCGGCGTGGTGTCCGCGCGCTTCGTCCAGCTGGGCGAGATGGCCTCGCCCGGCAAGCCCATCATGACCGGCTTCGACCCGTCGTCGCTGCGGGTGACCGCCACGGTGGCCTCATCGCTCGTGCCCGCGATCCAGGCCTCGGGCAAGGCGCTGGTGGAGATTCCCTCGGCGCAGCGCTGGGTGGAAGGAAAATCCATCACCGTCGTTCCCTCCGCCGATCCGCGCACCCATTCCACCGAGGTGCGCATCGACCTGCCCGCGGATATCACCGGAGTCTTCCCCGGCGTGTTCGCCCGCGCCCATTTCGTGACCGGCCGCGCGGCGCGCCTCATGGTGCCTCGCGATGCCGTCGTGCATCGCGGCGAGCTCACGGCCGTGTACGTGCTGGGCGACGCCGGCGCGCCGCAGCTGCGCCAGCTGCGCCTGGGCACCGTCGCCGACGAGCGCGGCATCGAGGTGCTCGCGGGGCTGAAGCCCGGCGAGCGCGTGGCCCTCGACCCGGTGAAGGCGGGCATGGCCACGGCCGGCGCTTCCTGACGGCGCGGCGCACCCATGGGGATCTCCGGGCGCATCGCGCGCTTCTTCCAGGACTCGCAGCTCACGCCGCTCGCGGCACTCGTGGCGCTGCTGCTCGGCGTGTTCGCGGTCCTGGTGACGCCGCGCGAGGAAGAGCCCCAGATCGACGTCACGATGGCCAACGTCTTCGTGCCGTTCCCGGGCGCATCGGTGCGCGACGTGGAGGCCCTGGTCGCCACGCCCGCGGAGCAGGTGCTGGCGCAGATGCCCGGCATCGAGCACGTGTACTCCATCTCGCGCCCGGGCATGGCGGTGCTCACGGTGCAGTTCAAGGTGGGCGTGCCGCGCACGGAAGCGATCGTCCGGCTGCGCGACACCCTGGCCGCCAACCGCGACTGGGTGTCGCCGGAGCTGGGCGTCCTGGAGCCGATCATCAAGCCGCGCGGCATCGACGACGTGCCGGTGGTGGCCCTCACGCTCTACAGCGACGATCCCTCGAAGGGTGCCTACGAG
>JAAOZZ010000294.1 GCA_012274175.1 Betaproteobacteria bacterium | reverse complement strand
GGCAACCGGGACTCGACCCACGAGAGCGCCTCCCCGCCGGCGCCGGAAAGGCGGCGCGCGCGCGACACGGCCATCGCCTCGCGCCGCAGCTCGGTGAAGCTCGTGACCGAGTAGACGTCGGCGGCGACACCCCAGTCCCGCTCGAGCAATTGCGCCGCCGCCAGCGCCTCCTGCAGGATCGCGCCGGCGCCGAGCAGGCGCACCCGGGCCGCCTTCGACTCCCGGACCCGGTGCATGCCGCGCAGGATGCCTTCCACCGCGCCCTCAGGCAGCGAAGGCTGCGAATAGCTCTCGTTCATGAGCGTCACGTAGTAGAAGACGTCCTCCTGCCTCGCCAGCATCCGGCGCATGCCGTCCTCGAGGATCGTCGCGAGCTCGTAGGCGAAGCCCGGGTCGTAGGCGCGGCAGTCGGGGACCGTCGAGGCGATGAGGTGGCTCGTGCCGTCCTCGTGCTGCAACCCTTCCCCCGAGAGCGTGGTGCGTCCGGCAGTCGCGCCGAGGAGGAAGCCCCGGGCACGGGAATCGGCCGCCGCCCAGATCTCGTCGCCCACCCGCTGAAAGCCGAACATCGAGTAGTAGATGTACAGGGGCAGCATGGCGAGCCCGTGGGCCGAATAGCTCGTGGCGGCGGCGACCCAGGAGGCCATGGCGCCCGCCTCGTTGATGCCCTCCTCGAGGATCTGCCCGTCGGCCGCTTCCTTGTAGTACGAGAGCTGGTGCTGGTCCTCGGGCTCGTAGAGCTGGCCGATGGGCGAATAGATCCCGATCTGCCGGAAGAGATCCGCCATGCCGAAGGTGCGCGCCTCGTCCGCGATGATGGGGACCACGCGTCGGCCGAGCACGGGATCGCGCACCAGCGCGCCGGCCATGCGCACGAACGCGACCGTGGTGGACATCTCCTTGCCGCCGGCCTCGAGCGCGAACTTCGCGAAAGCTCCGGCCTCGGGCGTGGCGAGGGGCTCGGCACGGGTCGTGCGCGCGGGCAGGTAGCCTCCGAGCTTTTCGCGCCGCGCGTGCAGGTACGCCATCTCCGGCGCCTCGCGCGGCGGGCGCACGAACTCGCACGCCTCGCATTGGGCGTCGGTGATGGGCAGGGCGAAGCGCTCCCGGAAGGCGAGGAGCTGCTCGGTGTCGAGCTTCTTCTGCTGGTGCGTGGTCATGCGCCCCTGTCCCGCGGTGCCCATGCCGTAGCCCTTCTTGGTCTTGGCGAGGATCACCGTAGGCTGCCCGGCGTGGCGCGCGGCGTGCCAGTACGCGGAGAAGATCTTCACCGGGTCGTGGCCGCCCCGGCGCAGCCGATCGATGTCGTCGTCCGACAGGTGCGCGACCAGCTGCTTGAGCTCCGGATACTTGCTGAAGAAGTGCTCGCGGTTGAAGGCCCCGTCGGTGGCGGCGTAGGTCTGGAACTCGCCGTCGACCGTCTCGAGGAAGCGCTTCTCGAGCCACTGGTGGGTATCGCGCGCGAAGAGCGGATCCCAGTCCCCGCTCCAGAGCAGCTTGATCACGTTCCATCCGGCGCCGGCGAAAAGTCCTTCCAGCTCCTGGACGATCGAGCCGTTGCCGCGCACCGGGCCGTCCAGGCGCTGCAGGTTGCAGTTGACCACCAGCACCAGGTTGTCCAGCTTCTCGCGCGCCGCGATCGACAGGCCCGCGAGGGATTCCGGCTCGTCCATCTCGCCGTCGCCCACGAACGCCCACACCTTGCGCCCGCCGTTGTCGAGGAGCCCCCGATGCTGGAGGTAGCGCATGAAGCGGGCCTGGTAGATGGCGAAGAGCGGGCCGATGCCCATGGAGCCGGTGGGGAATTGCCAGAACTGCGGCATGAGCCAGGGGTGCGGATAGGACGAAAGGCCCTTGCCTGCGGTCTCGCGGCGGTAATGGTCGAGGTTCTCCTCGGTGAGCCGCCCCTCCAGGAACGCCCGTGCGTAGACCCCGGGCGCGGAATGGGGCTGGAAATACACCAGGTCGCCCTGATCGCCGCCGCGGAAGAAATGGTTGAAGCCCACCTCGAAGAGGTCCGCCGCCGAGGCGTAGCTCGCGATGTGCCCGCCCAGCTCGCCGCTCGCCCGGTTGGCGCGCACCACCATGGCGAGCGCGTTCCAGCGCACGAGGGCCGAGAGGCGCGATTCGATCTCCAGGTTGCCCTGGTAGGGAGGCTGCTCGGCGAGTCCGATCGTGTTCACGTACGGCGTGGCAAGCACCTGCGGCAGGGGCACGCGCCGCGCGCGGGCGTGCTGCAGCAGGCGCCGAAGCAGGAACGTCGCGCGCCCGGCGCCCTCGCTTTCGATCAGCGCATCGAGCGCCTCGACCCACTCGCGGGTCTCGATGGGATCGGAATCGGGATCGTGCGGGTCGCCGACCTGGCGCGGAATGAGAGGATCCATGGCCGAAACGAAATTGGGGGCAGGTTGCTTTTCCCGCCCCATTTTCGCACGGCCACCTACTTGGCGAGGCCCTCGGCCTTGAGCGCCTCCTTCACCATCGGGCGTTGCGCGATGCGTTCGCGGTACGCCTTGAGCACCGGCCAGTCCTCGAGCTTCATGCCGACGAAGTGGGCCCAGCCGAGCAGCACGAAGAGATAGCCGTCGGCCACGGTGAAGCGCTCGCCCAGCAGGTACTCGCGGTCCTTCAGCTCCTTCGAAAGCCAGTCGAAGCGCGCGGCGAGGCGCTTCCTCGCGACCGGCTTGTAGTCCTCGGGCGTCTCGGGCGAGAAGAGCGGCGAGAAGCCCTTGTGGATCTCCGAGGTGAGGAAGTTGAGCCACTCCTGCAGGCGCACGCGCTCGATGGTGCCGGCCGCCGGAGCGAGGCCGGACGCGGGCTTGCGATCAGCGATGTACTGCACGATCGCGGGACCCTCGGTCAGGCGCTCGCCGCCATCGAGCTCGAGCACCGGGACGTATCCCTTGCCATTGACCGAGTAGAAGTCGCCGCCGCCGTCGAGCTGGTGGGTCTTCGTGTCCACCTTCACCAGGTCGAACGGCAGGCCCGCCTCGCGCAGCGCGATGTGCGGGGAAAGGGAGCAGGCGCCGGGGGAGTAGTAGAGCTTCATGGGGTTTCTCCGTTTGTCGTTGTCGGGATGCGCCACTATACTTTCCGACGGTATCCATTGTGAAGTAGGATATCAAAAGTGCTCTAGGTTCCAAAAGGAAACCATGAACCGCTTCGACGCCTTCAACGCCGCCTGTCCCGCGCGCGAGATCCTCGCGAGCGTCGCGAACAAGTGGACGGTGCTGGTGCTCTCCGTGCTCACGGAAGACACCACGCGCTTCAACGAGTTGCGCCGCCGCGTGCAGGGGGTGACCCAGAAAGCGCTCACGCAGACGCTTCGGGACCTCGAGCGCCTGGGGCTCGTTTCGCGCCGGATCTATGCCGAGGTGCCCCCGCGCGTGGAATACAGCCTCACGCCGCTCGGCCGCTCCCTGGTGAAGGTGCTGGACGACATCAAGGCCTGGACGGAGACCCACGCGCCCGAAGTGATGCAGGCGCGGCAGCGCTTCGATCGCCAGGCCGAAAGGCGCCGGGCGGGAGCCTCGTCCCCGTAGGCCGGCGGAGGGGGAATCCGGGCGGCCGGGACCTGTCACGAAACCGTCATCGGCGCTCCGTAATGTCCGCCAGTCACACCGACGACATCATTGGAGACCCCGAATGCGCGCAAAACGCATCTTCGCCGCGGCGACGCTCGCCGTAGCGACCCTGACCATCCCGGCCTTCGCCGCCAACGACATCACCGGCGCGGGCTCCACCTTCGCCTATCCGATCTACTCGAAGTGGGCCGAGGCCTACAAGCAGCAGACCGGTGTCGGCCTCAACTACCAATCGATCGGCTCCGGCGGCGGCATCAAGCAGATCATCGCCAAGACCGTCGATTTCGGCGCCTCCGACATGCCGCTCACGGTGGCGGAACTCGAGAAGAACGGCCTGCAGCAGTTCCCCACCTGCATCGGGGGCGCGATCCCGGCCGTGAACCTGAAGGGCGTGAAGCCGGGCGAGCTCAAGCTCACCGGCACGCTGATCGCCGACATCTACCTGGGCAAGCTCAAGATGTGGAATGACCCGGCGATCCAGCAGCTCAACCCCCACGTGAAGCTCCCGGCCACGGCCATCACCGCCGTGCACCGCTCCGACGGCTCGGGCACGACCTACATCTGGTCGAATTACCTCTCGAAGGTGAGCTCCGAATGGAAGGAGAAGGTCGGCCAGGGCACCTCGATCAACTGGCCCACGGGCGTGGGCGGCAAGGGCAACGAGGGTGTCGCCTCCTACGTGCAGCACATCAACGGCTCGATCGGCTACGTCGAGTACGCGTACGTGCTCCAGAACCACATGACCTACGCGGTGGTGAAGAACCGGGAAGGTACCTTCGTCTCCCCCAACGCCCAGACGTTCCAGGCGGCGGCGGCCGGGGCGGACTGGGCGGCAGCTCCCGGGATGAACCTGATGCTCACCGATGCTCCGGGCAAGGAAGCCTGGCCGATCGCGGGCGCCACCTTCATCCTCGTGCACACGGTGGCGGACAACCCCGCCAGCGAGAAGCAGGTGCTCGACTTCTTCAAGTGGGCCTATGCCAACGGCAGCCCGATCGCGCAATCGCTCGCCTACGTCCCGATGCCGCCCAGCGTCGCGAAGCTGATCGAGTCCAACTGGAAGCAGATCAAGGATTCGTCCGGCAAGCCCCTGATCTGAGAACCGGCGCTCACGCCCATGAGCGCAGTGCTGGATAATACGGGCCTGACGACCGCGGAATCGTCCGCGGTCGCCGTACTTTCGCCCAGGCCTCCCGTGCTCCGAAACAACGCGCTCATGGACGCGCTGTTCCGCAATATCACGCGGTTCTTCGCGTTCCTCGTCTTCAGCCTGCTCGCGGCCATCGTGGTCTCGCTCTGGGTGGGCAGCATCCCGTCGATGCGCCAGTTCGGCCTGGGCTTCCTCGTGAGCACGAGCTGGGACCCGGTGCAGGAGAAATTCGGGGCGCTGATCCCGATCTACGGCACGCTGGTCACCTCGGGCATCGCGCTCGCGATCGCGATCCCGGTGAGCTTCGGCATCGCCCTCTTCCTCACGGAGCTCTCGCCGGTGTGGCTGCGCCGCCCGCTGGGCACCGCCATCGAGATGCTGGCGGCGATCCCCAGCATCATCTACGGCATGTGGGGCCTGTTCGTCTTCACGCCGATCTTCCAGGAGCACGTGGAGCCGTTCCTCACCGCCACGCTCGGCACCGTGCCCGGGCTGGGCGCCCTCTTCTCGGGGCCACCCCTGGGCATCGGCATGCTCACCGCGGGCATCATCCTCGCCATCATGGTGATCCCCTTCATCACCGCGGTGATGCGCGACGTCTTCGAGCTGGTGCCGCCCATGCTGAAGGAATCGGCCTACGGCCTGGGCT
>JAAOZZ010000293.1 GCA_012274175.1 Betaproteobacteria bacterium | reverse complement strand
GGTTCGTTTTATCTGGGCAAGCGCGCAGCGCGTGCCGGACGTAATCCCCGTACAGGGGCCGAGATAAAAATCAAGGCTGCAAAAGTTCCCAAGTTTCGGGCTGGAAAAGCGTTGAAAGATGCAGTAAACTAGCGGACTTCGGGTGCTTAGCTCAGCTGGTAGAGCGTCGCCCTTACAAGGCGAATGTCGGGGGTTCGATCCCCTCAGCACCCACCAGGCCAAAGCTTTTCCGGAGTGCCGAAAACTTCTTGTTGGAGTGGTAGTTCAGTTGGTTAGAATACCGGCCTGTCACGCCGGGGGTCGCGGGTTCGAGTCCCGTCCACTCCGCCAGCCCTTTCAGTTCCTGTCCCCGTCGCACGGGGGCCCCAGAGGGCGAACCCCAGCGGTTCGCCCTTTTTGCTGCCGTCCCCCGGCGGGACACGGAGTCGAGACAATGGAACCGACACATGCTTGATACCTTTCGCGAGTTCGCCAACAGGAAGATCGTCAAGTGGATCTTCGCGATCTTCCTGGTCATTCCCTTCGGGATGTTCGGGATCAATTTCTACTTCAGCACGCCCACGGGCGGGGACACGGTCGCCACCGTGGGGCGCCAGCGCATCGGGCAGAGTGAGTTCGACGAGGCCATGCGCCGGCAGGCCGAGCTCTACCGCCAGCAGTTCCGCGGCCAGTTCGACGCCTCCATCATGGACAACCCGGAGATCCGCCGCGCCATCCTCGAGCGCCTCGTGAACGACCGGCTGGTGTCGATCGGCTCCGAGCGTGCGGGCATCCGCATCTCCGACAAGCAGCTCGCGGACCGCATCCTGGCCGAGCCTTCCTTCCAGGTGGACGGGAAGTTCTCGAAGGATCGCTACGAGCAGGTGGCGCGCGCGATGAACCTCACGCCCGTGGGGCTGGACGAGCGGCTGCGCCAGGATTTCCGCGAGCAGCAGTTCCGCAACGCCATCGCCGAGACGGCGTTCGTGCCCAAGGCCACGCTCGACGGGTTCATCCGGCTCTCGGAGCAATCGCGCGAGGTGGGCGTGGTGACGCTCGCGCCCGACGCCTACATGGACAAGGCGAAGGTGACCCCGGAGCAGGTGAAGGCGTACTACGACGGCCACGCGAAGGAGTTCACCACGCCGGAGCAGGCGAAGGTCGATTACGTGGAGCTATCGATCGACGCGCTCGCCACCCAGGCGACCGTATCCCCGGACGACGTGCAGCGCGTCTACGACGAGCAGGTGAAGGCGGGCAAGCTCGGGCAGGCCGAGGAGCGGCGCGCGAGCCACATCCTCATCACGGTGAAGTCCGACGCGCCCGAGGCGGAGAAGAAAGCCGCGCTCGCCAAGGCGAAGGCCATCGCGGCGCAAGTGCGCAAGAACCCCGCGAGCTTCGCCGAGATCGCGAAGAAGGAATCCCAGGACCCGGGCTCCGCGGCGCAGGGCGGCGACCTCGGTTTCTTCGCGCGCGGGGCCATGGTGAAGCCGTTCGAGGAGGCCGCGTTCGCCGCGAAGAAAGGCGAGATCGTGGGGCCCATCGAGAGCGACTTCGGCTACCACGTGATCCAGGTGACCGACATCAAGCCCGCGAAGGTGAAGTCCCTCGCCGAGGCCGCGCCCGAGATCGAGGGGACCCTCAAGAAGCAGGCCGCCTCGCGGCGCATGGCCGAGAGCGCCGAGAATTTCTCCAACATGGTCTACGAGCAATCCCAGAGCCTGAAGCCGGTGGCCGACGCGCTCAAGATCCCGATCCATCCTTCCGGATGGATCCAGAAGGGCGCGCAGGCGGTGCCCCCTGTCCTCTCCAACCCGAAGCTGCAGGCGGAAATCTTCTCCGACGATTCCATCAAGGCGAAGCGCAACACCTCGGCGGTCGAGGTCTCGCCCAACGTGCTCGTGGCGGCCCACGTGGTCGACCACAAGCCCGCGGAGTTGAAGCCCCTGGACGCGGTGAAGGCCGACATCGAGCACCGGCTGCAGCGGGAGCAGGCCCTCAAGCTCGCGGCCGCCGACGGCGAGGCGAAGCTGAAGGAGCTGCAGGCGGGCAAAGACGCAGGACTGAAGTGGCCCGCCCCGCTCGCCGTGAGCCGGCGCAAGCCCGGGGGCCTGTTCCCCACGGTGCTCGACAAGATCTTCCGTGCCGACGGCAAGAAGCTGCCCGCCTACGTGGGCGTCGATACGCCGATGGGCTACTCGCTAGTGCAGGTGACGAAGGTGATCGAGCCCGACAAGATCGATCCCACGCAGCGCGAAGCGCTCGCGGGCCGGCTTCGCGACGCCGTCGCCTCCGAGGAGCTCGACGCGACGCTCGCGAGCCTGCGCCAGCGGGTCGGCGTCAAGGTGCGCGCCGACGCCCTCGAGAAGAAGCAGGCGAACTGAAAATCGGGGACAGACCCTGGTTTTCCGCCCTGCGGAAAACCAGGGTCTGTCCCCGATTTTCATTCGCCCGAGAGGCCGGCGGTGGTGGTGCTGAAGCCGGCGTCCACGTAGATCACGTCGCCGGTGATGCCGCTCGCGAGGTCGGAGAGCAGGAAGGCGGCAGTGTTGCCGACCTCCTCGGTGGTTACTCCGCGGCGCAGGGGGGCGTTCTTCTCGACGAAGGCGAGGATCTTCGAGAATCCGCCGATGCCCGCGGCGGCGAGCGTCTTGATCGGGCCGGCGGAGATCGCGTTGACGCGGATCGACGACGGACCCAGGCTCGCCGCGAGATAGCGCACGCACGCCTCGAGGCTCGCCTTGGCGAGTCCCATCACGTTGTAGTTCGGGATCGAGCGTTGCGCCCCCAGGTACGAGAGCGTCACGATGGAGCCGGGCCGTCCCTGCATCATGGGAGCCGCGGCCTTCGCGAGCGCGGCGAGGCTGTAGCTGGAGACGTCGTGGGCGATGCGGAACGCCTCGCGGGTCACGCTTTCGTGGAAGTCGCCCTTCAGCGCCTCCCGGGGAGCGAAGGCGATCGCGTGCACCAGCCCGTCCAGGCCGTCCCATTCCCCTCGCAACGCGGCGAAGAGGGCGTCGATCTGCGCGTCGTCGGCCACGTCGCAGGGATAGACGCGCGTGGACCCGAACTCCCGTGCCAGCTCCATCACGCGCTCGCGCACGCCTTCGCCCTGGTAGGTGAACGCGAGCTCGGCTCCTTCGCGCGCGCACGCCTTGGCGATGCCGAAGGCGATGGAGCGGTTCGAGAGCATCCCCGTGACGAGGATTCGCCGGCCTTGCAGGAAGCCCATGCTTCGTTTCCTTCCCCGTAGAATTCCGGGTAATGAATGGTTACGGACGGGGTCGAAGTGTATCGCATAATGCCCTGCGCCCCCGTCGCCCGATCGAGGAGAAGTCGCCCGTGATCCGCTTCGCGAGACTCGCCGCCGCGGCCGTGCTGGCCATGGCGGCGGCGCATTCCGCCTACGCCCAGCCGCCCAAGGTGCTCCACGTCGCGTACCTCATCGCGGAGACCAACTTCGACCCGGCGAACGTCTCCGACCTCTACTCGAACAACATCACCGAGGAGATCTTCGAGTCCCCGCTCACCTACGACTTCCTCGCGCGCCCAGCGAAGCTGAAGCCCCAGACGCTGGAGGCCATGCCGGAAGTCACCGACGGCGGACGCACCTACACGCTGCACCTGCAGAAGGGGATCTACTTCGCCGACGACCCCGCGTTCGGCGGGAAGAAGCGCGAGCTCACCGCCGCCGACTACGCGTACGCCTTCAAGCGCCTCATGGACCCGAAGGGCAACTCGCCCAACCTGTGGCTCATCGACGGGCGGGTCGAGGGCGTCACCGAGGCGGTGGCGGCCGCGCGCAAGGCCGGCCGCTTCGACTACGACGCCGATGTGCCGGGCATCGAGGTGGTCGATCGCTACACCCTGCGCTTCCACCTCGTGAAGCCCGACTACAACTTCCTCTACATCCTCGCCATGCCCAACATCGGCGCCCAGGCGCGCGAGGTGGTGGAGCGCTACGGCTCGGAGATCGGGGCCCATCCGGTGGGCACCGGGGCATTCCGGCTCGCGGAGTGGAAGCGCTCCTCGAAGATCGTGCTCGAGAAGAACCCGAACTTCCGCGAGATGCACTACGAGGCGGAGCCGTCGGCCGACGATCCCGTCTCCCAGCGCATCTACGCCGAGGTGAAGGGCAGGCGCCTGCCGATGGTCGACCGGGTGGAGAGCTCGATCATCGAGGAGTCCCAGCCGCGCTGGCTCGCGTTCCTGAACGACGAGCTCGACTGGATCAACCTGCCCTACGAGTTCCTCAACATGGCGCTGCCCGGGGGCAAGCTCTCGCCCGCGCTGGAGCGCAAGGGCGTGCGCTACATCCCCGACATCGAGACCGCCACGACCTACCTGTACTTCAACATGAAGGACCCGATCGTCGGAGGCTACACGCCGGACAAGGTCGCGCTGCGCCGGGCGATCTCCCTTGCCTACGACAACCAGGAGGAAGTCGAGCTCCTTCGCAACGGCACCGCGATCGAGGCCCAGTCCCTCGTCCCGCCCGGGGTGCTGGGCTACGACCCGAACTTCAACGTGGGAAGGACCTACGATCCGGCGCGCGCCAAGGCGCTGCTCGACATGTTCGGCTACATCGACCGCGACGGCGACGGCTGGCGCGACATGCCCGACGGCAGCCCGCTCGTCTTCCACTACCCGAACACGCCCGACCAGCTCTCGCGCCAGTTCGCGCAGCTCTGGGACAAGGACCTGACAGCCGTCGGCATCCGCATGACCGTGGAGACCGCCAAGTGGCCCGACCTGCGCAAGATGTCCAAGCTGGGCAAGCTCCAGGATTGGGACCTCGCGTGGGGCGCCGACTATCCCGACGCGGAGAACTTCTACCAGCTCCTCTACGGGCCGAACTGCGGCTCCTCCAACGACGGCTGCTTCAAGCTCGCGGCGTTCGACGCGCTCTACGAGAAGGCCGCGGCGCTGCCCCCGGGACCCGCGCGCACCGCGATCTACAACGAGATGGAACGGCTGATCGCGGTGTACGCGCCGATGAAGCTGCATAGCCACCGCAGGTACAACTACATGCTGCAGCCGTGGGTGCTGGGCTGGCGCAAGCACCCCATCCTCCACGAGGGCTACAAGTACGTGGACATCGACCTGGAACGCCGCGCCCGGGAGGTCCGGTGAGGGCCGCTCCCGGGCCGGCCGCGGCGGCAAACCCGTTATAATTC
>JAAOZZ010000292.1 GCA_012274175.1 Betaproteobacteria bacterium | reverse complement strand
GACGGGGCGCTCGCGCTGGCGCAGAACAAGTCGATGCTGAGCCGCGTGCATTTCGCGCGGCACCTGGTGGCCACCGGGCGCGTCAAGGACACCCAGGCCGCCTTCGACAAGTACCTGGCGAAGGGCAAGTCCGCGTACGTGTCCCATCGCTGGGCGAGCCTCGAGAGCGCGGTGGCCTGGATCCGCGGAGCGGGCGGCACCGCGGTGCTCGCGCATCCCGGCCGCTACAACCTGAAGCCGATGATGCGCCACGAGATGCTCAAGGAATTCCGCGCCTTCGGCGGCGAAGCGATCGAAGTGGTGACGGGAAGCCACCGTCCCGAGCAGTACGCGATGTGGCAACGGGTCGCGCAGGAGCACGGGTTCCTCGCGTCGCGCGGGGCCGATTACCACGGTCCGGGGGAAAGTCCCTGCGAGCCGGGGCGGCTGCCGCCGCTGCACGCGTCGCTCACGCCCGTGTGGACCAAATGGGCGCACTAGCAGCCGCCCGGTGAGCGGCGCGGGCGAAGTGCCCTGCGCCCCGAAGGAAACAATTTTTACGCGCGCCTCGACAAGCGAGGCGCCTCGGCGAGGAATGGCGCAATTCTTTTCGGTGCATCCCGACAACCCCCAGCCGCGGCTGATCCGGCAGGCCGTGGACATCATCCGCGCGGGGGGTGTGGTCGCCTATCCCACGGACTCGTGCTACGCGCTGGGTTGCCACATCGGCGACAAGGCCGCGATGGAGCGCATCCGGCGCATCCGCGACGTGGACGAGCGGCATCACCTCACGCTCGTCTGCCGCGACCTCTCGGAGGCGGGACTGTTCGCGAAGGTGGACAACCTGCAGTTCCGCCTGATGCGTGCCAACACGCCGGGAAGCTACACGTTCATCCTGCGGGCCACCCGCGAAGTGCCCCGGCGGCTGCTGCACCCGCGGCACACCATCGGCGTGCGCATCCCGAATCATCCGGTGGCGCGCGCGCTGCTCGACGCGCTGGCCGAGCCGCTGCTTTCCTCGACGCTCATCCTGCCGGCACACGGCGTGGCGCTGAACGACGCCGCCGAGATCCGCCGGCACCTCGAGCACCAGCTGGATTTGGTGATCGACTCGGGACCCTGCAATGGCGAGGTGACCACGGTGATCGACCTTTCGGGCGAAGCACCCCGGCTCGTGCGCGAGGGCAAGGGCGACATCCGGCCCTTCGGCTTCGTGAAGGCGGCGCTGCACTGATGGACGAGTCCAGCATCATCGTCCGGATCTGCATCAACGCCATTCCCCTGGTCCTCGCGATCACGTTGCACGAGGCGGCGCACGGCTACGTCGCGCGGATGTTCGGCGACAACACCGCCTACATGCTGGGCCGCGTGACGCTCAATCCCGCGAAGCACATCGATCCGATCGGCACGATCGCGTTTCCGATCCTGTCGATGATCCTGGGTGGCGTCGTGTTCGGCTGGGCCAAGCCGGTCCCGGTGAACTTCGGCAACCTGCGCCAGCCCAAGCGCGACATGCTCTGGGTCGCGGCCGCGGGACCCGCCTCCAACGTGGTGCAGGCGCTCGCCTGGGGGCTAATCGCGAGGCTCATCGAAAGCCTGGATTCGTCCTCGGTGGTCGCCCAGTTCTGGTTCTGGGTGGCGCTCGCCGGCATCTCGTGGAACGTGGTGCTCGCCATCTTCAACCTGTTCCCCATCCTGCCGCTGGACGGCGGACGCATCGTGACGAGCCTCCTCCCGGGTCCGCTCGCGTACCGCTATTCGCGCCTCGAGCCCTATGGAATGCCGATCCTCATCGGCTTGATCGTCGTGATGGCGCTCAATCCCGCGCTGGGGAACGCCTTCGCCGCGCTGCTGAACGCGGGCGACCAGCTCATCTATTCGATTTTCGGCCTGCGCTGACCTGACCAGAGAACCATAACGAAAAATGTTCCAGGACCTCGTACTCTCCGGCATGCGTCCCACCGGCGCCATGCACCTCGGCCACTACCACGGCGCCCTCAAGAACTGGCTCACGCTGCAGAACGAGTTCCCGTGCCTCTTCTTCGCCGCCGACTGGCACGCCCTCACGACCCACTACGAGGATCCTTCGGTCATCGAGCAGACCGTGTGGGACATGTTCGTCGACTGGCTCGCCGTGGGCATCGACCCGACCAAGGCCACGCTCTTCATCCAGTCGCGGGTGCCGCAGCACGCGGAGCTCACCGTGCTCCTCTCGTTCTTCGCGCCCCTCGCGTGGCTCGAGCGCGTGCCCACCTACAAGGACCTGGTGGAGCGCCACGCGGAGCAGGGACGGGACATTCTCACCTACGGCTTCCTGGGGTACCCTTTGATGCAGGCGGCCGATATCCTCATCTACCGCGCCAACCGGGTGCCCGTGGGAGAGGACCAGGTCTCCCACATCGAGCTCACGCGCGAGATCGCGCGGCGCTTCAACCACCTCTTCGGGCGCGAGAAGGGCTTCGAGGAGAAGGCCGAGGCGGCGGTGAAGAAGATGGGCCCCAAGAAGGCCAAGCTCTACCGTGCGCTGCGGGCGAAATTCCAGGAGCAGGGCGACCAGGCTGCGCTCGGGCAGGCCCAGGAGCTGGTGAACGACGTGCAGAACCTGTCCCTGGGCGACAAGGAGCGGCTCTATGGCTACATCGAGGGCGGCGGGCGCATGATCCTCGTGGAGCCCGAGGCGCTGCTCACCGAGACGCCCAAGCTGCTGGGCCTGGACGGGCAGAAGATGTCGAAGAGCTCCGGCAACGCGATCATGCTGCGCGAGTCCCCGGAAGACGTGGCGCACAAGATCCGCACCATGCAGACGGACCCGGCGCGCGTGCGGCGGACGGATCCCGGCAACCCCGAGAAGTGCCCGGTGTGGAACCTGCACCTGGTGTACTCGGACGCCAACACGAAGGAATGGGTCATGCAAGGCTGCACCACGGCGGGCATCGGCTGCCTGGAATGCAAGCAGCCGGTGATCGACGCGATCAACGCAGAGTTGAGGCCCATCCGCGAACACGCCGCGCAGTACGAGGAGGACCCGACGCTCGTGCGCAACATCATCCAGGACGGCTGCGAGAAGGCCTCCGACCTCGCCACCGACACGATGCGCGACGTGCGCGAGGCGATGGGATTGAACTATGGCTGAACGACAACCCATGAAGAGCGCCACGCGCCGCGTGGCGGCCCGGATCGCGCTCGCCGCGGCGATGCTGGCGGGTGCTTCGACCTGCGCGCTCGCGGCCACTCCCATCCCGAACGGGAAATGGAGCTTCGTCTTCGTCGACGCGAAGGGCCGTCCCGACCGGCCGCTGCGGGTCTACACCTACCGGCCGCGCGCCTGCGACACGACCTGCCCGATCCAGTTCGTGATGGCGGGTGCCAAGCGCGACGCATCCCACTATCGCGACGACTGGGAGCTCATCGCCGACCATTACCACCTGCTCATCGTGGCGCCCGAGTTCTCCCAGGAGCATTGGCCGAAGACCGCGTACAACCTGGGCGACGTCCGGGACCAGCCCGATCGCGAGAAGTGGGCGTTCTCCGCCATCGAGCACCTGTTCGACGAGGTGCGCGACGGGCAGGCGGGCTACGCGATCTTCGGGCATTCCGCGGGCGGGCAGTTCGTGGAACGCATGGCGCTCCTGCGCCCCGACAGCCGCGCCACGCTGATGATGGCGGCCAATCCGGGCTGGTACACGATGCCCGAGTGGCGCAAGGACAAGGCGGCGGACCCGTTCCCGTATTCCCTCGTGGATTCGCCCGTGGGGGAACGGGAGCTGCGCACGGCCCTCGCCCGCCGCTTCATCCTGCTGCTGGGCGAGAAGGACACCGATGCCGCGGCCCACAACCTCAACCAGAGCGCCGGGGCGAAGAAGCAGGGGGCGAGCCGGCTCGATCGCGGCGAGAATTTCTTCAAGGCGGCGACCGCGGCCGCGCGCGAGCTGGGAGTGGCCTTCGCGTGGAGCCTCGAGGAGGCTCCCGACACCGCCCACGACGCCGCGGCGATGAGCCGCTTCGCGGCCGATGCCGCCTACGGAAAGAAATGAGCATCCAAGCCGCCAACGACACGCTGGGACTCGGGCAACCGGTGCTCGACATGGCGCTTCCGGTCGCCAGGATCCACGGCGAGCCCATGAGCGAGATGCCTTCCGACCTCTACATCCCGCCCGAGGCGCTGTCGGTGTTCCTCGAGGCGTTCGAAGGCCCCCTCGACCTGCTCCTGTACCTCATCCGCCGGCACTCCCTCGACATCCTCGACATCCCGATGGCGGAGCTCACGCGCCAGTACATGGAATACGTCGAGATGATGCGCACGACCCAGCTCGAGCTCGCCGCCGACTACCTGCTGATGGCCGCCATGCTGATCGAGATCAAGTCGCGCATGCTGCTGCCGCGGCCGAAGCGCGAGGACGGCAACGAGCCCGAGGATCCCCGCGCGGAGCTGGTGCGCCGGCTGCTCGAGTACGAGCGCATGAAGAAGGCCGCCCACGCCCTGGGCGAGGCGCCGGTGGCCGGGCGCGACTTCTCCGTGGTGGAGGTCTACATCGAGCAGGTGGCCGAGCGGCTGCCCGAGGTGCGCGTGGCCGACCTTTCGGAGGCGTGGCGCTCGATCCTCGCCCGGGCGCGGCGCACGCAGCACCACCGCATCTCGCGCGAGGAGCTCTCGGTGCGTTCCCACATGAGCCGGATCCTGCGCGCGCTCGCCCCCGGCGCCTACGTCGAGTTCTCCCAGCTCTTCGAGCCGGGGCGCGGCGTGCCGCTGCTCGTGGTGAGCTTCCTCGCCTGCCTGGAGCTCGCGCGCGAGGCGATGATCGAGATCACCCAGAAGAGCCCCTTCGACCCCATCTACGTGAAGCTCAAGAGCGAGCGCACGACCCTCACGATCGCCTGACGACATGACCGAACAGACCAATCCCGAAGGCACGCCGGAATTCGAGGGCGCACCGGAACCCGGCCCGCTTGCCGACGCGCCCCAGGCCGACATGGCGCACGTGAAGCGCGTGCTCGAGGCGGCGCTCCTCTCGACCGCGGAGCCCCTCACCGTGCAGCAGCTCAAGCGCCTGTTCGCGGGCGAGGTGGACGCGGACAACATCCGCAAGGTGCTCGACCAGCTGAAGGTAGAATGGTCCGAGCGCACCGTCGAGCTCACGAGCGTGGCTTCCGGATGGCGCTTCCGCGTGAAGCCCGACTACCAGGAATTCCTCGACCGCATCGCCACCGAGAAGCCGCCGCGGTATTCGCGCGCGGTGCTCGAGACCCTCGCGATCATCGCGTACCGCCAGCCGGTCACGCGCGGCGACATCGAGGACGTGCGCGGCGTGGCGGTGTCCCCGCCGACACTCAAGGCGCTCGAGGAGCGCGGCTGGATCGAGGTCGTCGGCCAGCGCGAAACACCCGGGCGCCCCGCCATCTTCGCCACCACCCGGAAATTCCTCGACGACCTGAACCTGCGGTCGATCGAGGAGCTGCCGCCGCTCGACGAGCTGCAATCCTCGCTCGAGCCGGCCCCTGCCACCCTCGTCGGCATCGAGGCGCCATCGGCGCCGCCGGAGCAGGAATCCCTGATCGACGAGTCCGAACCCCCAGAGTCCACGGAGCGAGAAGCCCATGCGGGATAGACCACACCCCAACCATCGCCTGGAATGGCCGGGCGGCGTCGTGCCGGAATGGGCGAAGCCCCAGCAGAACGCGAACAAGCGCCGCGGCCCTGGCCGCGGCGATCGCAACGGCGGCAGCAGCCCGGGCAAGCGCGAGCGGCTGCAGAAGATCATGGCGCAATCGGGCCACGGCTCCCGGCGCAACATCGAGATCCTGATCGCGCAGGGCCACCTCACCATCAATGGCCAGCCGGCGAAGCTGGGGGATTCCGTGGGCCCGGGCGACAAGGTGAAGCTCGACGGGCACCTCATCCGGCTGCGCTTCGGCGAGGTGCTTCCGCGGGTGCTGCTCTACCACAAGCCCGAAGGCGAGATCGTCACCCGCGACGACCCCGAGGGCCGCGCCACGGTGTTCGAGAAGCTGCCCAAGGTGAGCGGCGGGCGCTGGGTCTCCGTGGGCCGGCTCGACCTGAACACCGGGGGCCTGCTCATCTTCACCACCAGCGGAGAGCTCGCGAACCGGCTCACCCATCCGCGCTTCGAGGTCGAGCGCGAGTACGCGGTGCGCCTGCTGGGCGAGCTCACGGAAGAGCAGAAAGCGAAGCTGCTCGCCGGCGTGGACATCGAGGGCGAGAGCTGCAAGTTCGATTCCCTCGAGGACCGCGGCGGCGAGGGCGCCAACCACTGGTACCACGTGGTCCTGCGCGAAGGCAAGAACCGCGAGGTGCGCAAGATGTGCGAGACGGTGGGACTCACCGTGAGCCGCCTCATGCGCGTTCGCTTCGGCGAGGTCGCGATGCCCGGCTTCCTCAAGCGCGGGATGATGAAGGAATTGGATGAGGCCCAGGTCCAGGACCTGCTCGCCTTCGCCGGCATGAACGAGCCCGAGCCCGGGGCGAACGGCGAGGAGGCCGCCGAGGAGGACGAGCACGACAACATCGGCAACCGCAGCGACTATCACGCCAATCGCGAGCCGCCGGCGCCGCGGGAAGCGGACGGCAATCGCGACGATTTCGGCAACCGCGCCCACGGGCCGGCGCGAGAGCCCGTGGAGCCCGACGGCAATCGCGGCAACTACTTCGCCGAGGCACCGGCCGGGGCGCGAGCGCCCAAGGCGGGCCCGCGCCGTCCCCACGGCCAGAAGCCCTTCGCCTTCAAGAAGCGGGGAGCGGGCCAGGGCGGCCAGGGACAGCCGCAGGGCCCGGGACCGCACGCCCATCGCAAGCACGGGCAACCGAAGGCGCAGGGACAGGGACAGGGCCGGGGCCAAGGGCAGGTTCAGGGTCCGGTTCAGGGCCAGGGGCAGGGTCAGGTTCAAGGGCAGGGTCGGGTTCAAGGTCAGGGCGAGGAAAGCCAGGGCCAGCCGGTCAATGCCGAAGGGGCCCGTCCCGGGCAGGGCAAGCCGGGCCGTCACCGGCGCAACAAGAACCGCAACCGCAATCGGGGCGCGACGCAGGCGCGCGGCGACCAGCAGCCTCCCTCCAATGGCAACCGCGATCCCCGCTAACCGAACTCCTTCCGCCGACGACCCATACCATGGCCACCGCTAGGGCGATCACGATGGCCGCCGCCGTGGCGGCGCTCGTCATGCTGCTCGCCTCGGGCCCGGGCACGCGCCTCGACCTGTGGTCATGGCAGAACGGCCTCGCCCTGCTCAAATGGGCCGCCTACACCGGCATGGTCGCGGGCGCGGCGGCACTCCTCCTCGTGGCCGCGCTGGTCGTTCCCCGCTGGCGTGCGCGGCCGTGGATACCGGTGCTGGCCTTGTGCATCGCCCTCGCCGCGGTGGCGCCCCCGATGATCCTGCTGGGACAGGCGAAGGCCGTGCCGCCGATCCATGACATCACCACCGACGCCGCCGACCCGCCCGCTTTCGTCGCGTTGCAGGCCGAGCGCGCGAAGTCGCCCAACGGCGCGGCGTACGGCGGCGCGGCAGTGGCCGCCCAGCAGCAGCGCGCCTATCCCGACATCAAGCCCCTGGTGCTCGCGGATCCGCCCCAACGATCCGTGCAGCGCGCGATCGACGCGGCCCGCTCGCTGGGATGGGACATCGTGGCGGAGGACACCGCCGCGGGGCGCATCGAGGCGACGGACACG
>JAAOZZ010000291.1 GCA_012274175.1 Betaproteobacteria bacterium | reverse complement strand
CGTCGTACCTGGGCGCACGGCTTCCCGGGAACATGGGAGGCGTGCCGGGCGCGGCGACCGCGCTCGTCGCGATCTTCCTGCCGGGATTGCTGCTGGTCGCCGCGGTGCTGCCGCTGTGGCGGTCGATCTCGTCCCGCGACAGCGCCGCGCGCGCCGTGGCGGGGATCAACGCCGCGGTCGTGGGACTGCTCGCCGCGGCGCTCTACGACCCGGTCTGGACCGGCGCGGTGGATTCGGCCGCGGACGCGGCCATCGCGCTCGCCGGTTTCGCGCTCCTGGTCGCGTGGAGAGCCTCGGCGCTGTGGGTGGTGGCGTGGTGTGTCGCCGCAAGCGGGGTCGAGGCGCTCCTTTTTCGCGCAATTTGACGCGGGTCAACATGCCGTCCCGCGGGCGGCATTAGCTTCGATGCATGGCCGTCACCGAATCCATCCGCAAGCTCGTGCGCATCCCCGCCGATGACGTCGAGCTCGACGGCGCTTTCGAGTCTCCTCCCTCGCCCCAGGGCGTGGTCGTGTTCGCGCACGGGAGCGGCTCCGGCCGCATGAGCCCGCGCAACCGCTTCGTCGCGACCACGCTTCGGCGTGCGAGTTTTGCCACCCTCCTGCTCGACCTGCTGACGGAAGCGGAAGATCGGAATCGCGAGCGGCGCTTCGATATCGCGCTGCTCGCGAAGCGACTCCGGGCTGCGGTTGGGTGGCTCTTGTCTGAACCGGCCGCCGCCGGGCTCGCCGTGGGACTCTTCGGTGCCAGCACCGGCGCGGCGGCCGCCCTCGAAGTGGCCGCGGGCCTCGGACCGCGCATCGCCGCGGTGGTCTCGCGCGGCGGACGCCCCGACCTCGCCTCGGATTTCGTGCTGGCACGGGTCGAGGCTCCGACGCTGCTCATCGTGGGCGGCGAGGACACCGAGGTGATCGCCCTGAACGAGTCGGCCTACGAGCGCCTGCGTTGCCCGAAGTCGCTGCGCATCGTGCCGGGCGCGACCCACCTCTTCGAGGAGCCGGGCACGCTCGAAAGCGTGGCCGAGCTCGCCGCGAGCTGGTTCGACTACCACCTGCGACAGCGCTCCGCGGCGCGAGTAGCCGCGCGCGGCTGAACTTCGCTCCCCGGGTCCCTGTCCCAGCCGTGGAATGCCGGTCCCATCCCGGGTCCGGCGCGCGGCGGCGTATCCTCGTCGCCATGGACCCTCGGCGATGAAGTCGTTTCCCACGCAGCATCCTGACTTCAAACTGGTGTTCCACCGGCCCCGGCGCGTGGCGCTGCGCGCAGCGCTCTTCGGCCACGTCGGTTTGCTCGAATCGTGGTTCGACGGCGACGTGGACCTGGAAGGCGACCTCCATAGCGCCTTTCGCGTGGGTTTCAGCTCGGAGCTCATGCGCCCGAACCTGCTCGTGTCCCTGCGCAACCGCTGGCACGAGTGGCGTTACTCCAACGGGAGCGCCGCCCAGGCCAGGGCGAACGCGCGCTTCCACTACGCGCTGGGCACGGCCTTCTACCGCCAATGGCTCGACGAGGGCCTGATGATGTACACCTGCGGGTACTGGTCGCCGGGCATCGAGACCCTCGAGGAAGCGCAGCGCAACAAGGTGGAGCACGTGTGCAGGAAGCTCCTCATCCGCCCGGGCGACGAGGTGGTGGACATCGGCTGCGGCTTCGGCGGCTTCATGTTCCACGCCGAGCAATACCACGGGGCGCGCGTGACCGGCATCAACACGACCCCCGAGCAGGTGAAGATGGTGCGCGAGGAGATCCGCCGCCGGCACCTGGGAGGGTCGCTTGCCGTGGTCGAGGCCGACTTCCGCGACGTGCGCAAGCAATACGACAAGGTGGTGTCGATCGGCGTGCTCGAGCACGCCGGGCGCGACCATCTGGACCAGGTGGTGCGCGCCCATGCCGATTCCCTCAAGCCCGGCGGCCTCGGCATGCTGCACTTCATCGGCCATGTCGGCGTGACCGAGACCGAGTTCTTCATCCGCGAGCACGTGTTTCCCGGCGGCTGGATCCCGAGCCTCGCCGAGACCATCGCCGCCATGGAGCGCGCCGGCCTCGAGGTGGTGGACATCGAGAACCTGCGGCGCCACTACGCGCTCACCCTCGACGAGTGGGCCGAGCGCTTCGAGCGCAACTGGGAGCGCATCCACGGGCTCGACCCGCAGCGCTTCGACGAGCGCTTCCGCCGCGTGTGGCGCGCCTACCTCTACGGCTGCGCCGAGATGTTCCGCTCGCCCCAAGGGCAGACGCACCTCTTCCAGATCGTGTTCTCCAAGGGCAACCTCGCCGAGGAAGGCTATCCCATGAGCCGCTCGTTCCTCTACGAGGGCGCGGGCACCCTGGGCTCGCAGCTCGACGAGCGCAGGGCCCGCGAGCTCGCCCGGCGCGCTCCCGAATGACGCCTTCGGGCGCGGCTTCCCACGCCCTGCGCACGGAGGCGCTCGTACGCGGCATGGGCGAGGGCGCGGGACCCGTGGGCCTCGCCAAGGAGACGTCGAACCTGTTTCGCGACCGCCCGCATGCGCCGCGCCGCCGCCTCGACGTGCGGGGGATGTGCGAGGTGCTCGCCGTGGATCGCGACGCGGGGCGGGTCGACGCCGAAGGCATGGTCACCTACGAGTCCCTGGTTCGCGCGTGCCTCGCCCACGGCCTCATGCCCGCCGTGGTGCCGCAACTGAAGACCATCACGCTCGGCGGCGCGGTCGCCGGCGTGGGCATCGAGGCCACCTCCCACCGCCACGGACTCGTGCACGATACGGTGTCCGAGATCGAGGTGCTCACCGGCGACGCCCGCGTGCTGACCTGCACGGCCGACAACGAATACGCCGACCTCTTCTTCGGTTTTGCGAATTCCTACGGCACCCTGGGGTATGCGCTGCGCGTGTCGGCGCGCGCGGTGCCGGTGAAGCCCTACGTGCGCATCGAGCACGTGCCCTTCGACAACGCGGAAGACTACTTCCACGCGGTCGAAGCGCACTGCACCGGGGACGACGCCGATTTCATCGACGGGACGATGTTCGCGCCGGACCGGCTCTACCTCACCCTCGGGCGCTTCGCCGACGCGGCGCCTTCCACGAGCGACTACACCTACCGCGCGATCTACTACCGCTCGATCGAGGCGCGGCGCGAAGACTGGCTCACCGTCCACGACTTCCTCTGGCGCTGGGACACCGATTGGTTCTGGTGCTCGAAGAACCTCTACGCGCAGAATCCCCTCGTGCGCCGCCTGTACGGCCCGGGGCGCCTGGGCTCGCGCACCTACGGCAAGATCATGCGCTGGAATGCCCGCATGGGCGCCACCCGCGCCATCGACCGCCTGCGGGGGCTGCACGGCGAATCGGTGATCCAGGACGTGGACATCCCCATCGCCGCGGCACCCCGGTTCCTCGCCTTCCTCGCGCGCGAGATCGGCATCTGGCCGGTGTGGATGTGTCCGGTCGCGCCGGGCCCCGGTGCCGGGCGCCATCCCCTCTATCCGCTCGCCCGCGGGCTGCACGTGAACTTCGGATTCTGGGACGTGGTGCGCACCCGCGAGCCCCACGAGCACGGGCATTTCAACCGTCTGGTGGAGCGCGAGGTGGGCGAGCTGGGCGGCATCAAATCGCTCTACTCGGAGAGCTACTTTTCCCGGGAGGAGTTCGACGCGCGCTATGGAGGCGCTTCCTACTCCGCGTTGAAGCGCAAGTACGATCCGGCGGGGACCTTCCCCACGCTCTACGAGAAGTGCGTGCTGCGCGGGTGAATGCCCTGGCGGGGTGCGCAAGGGAAATGTGCCAGAATCCTGCCGCCCTCCACCCTTTCCCCCGGGAGACTCGCTTGCGCAAGCGCCATTGGGAACGACATCTCACGGGCCGCATCGGCTGGCTGCGCGCCGCGGTGCTCGGCGCCAACGACGGCATCGTCTCCACGGCGAGCCTGCTGCTGGGCGTGGCGGCCGCGAACGCGAGCCACCCCGCCGTCATGGTGGCGGGCATCGCGGGACTCGCCGCGGGTGCCATGTCCATGGCGGCTGGCGAATACGTCTCGGTGCATTCCCAGGCGGACAGCGAGAAGGCCGAGCTCGAGCGCGAGCGCATGGAGATCAAGACCGACAACGAGGCCGAGCACAAGGAGCTCGCGGCGATCTACGTCCGGCGCGGGCTCGATCACGCGCTCGCGAAGAAGGTGGCGGAGCAGCTGATGGTCCACGACGCGCTCGGCGCCCACGCCCGCGACGAGCTGGGCATCACCGAGACCATGAGCGCGCGCCCGATCCAGGCCGCGCTCGCTTCCGCGGCGAGCTTCGCCGTGGGCGCCGCGATGCCGCTCGTGGTCGCGGCCTTCGCGCCCGAGGAGAGACTGATCCCGTTCGTGTCCGGCACCTCGCTCGTGTTCCTCGCGGTCCTCGGGGCCCTCGCCGCGCGCGCGGGAGGCGCTCCCGTGGCGCCGGGCACGCTGCGGGTGACCTTCTGGGGGGCGCTCGCGATGGCCGTCACCGCGGGCGTGGGAGCGCTCTTCGGAACGGCGGCCTAGGCCCGCTTCCCGCCGACGACCCGGGCGGGGCCGATCATCGCGATGGGGATCGGTGGACCAGTACCGGAAGCGCGCCCAGCGTCATCACATTGAGGGTCTCGCTCGCGAGCAGCACCGCGTCGGGTCCCTTGCGGCCGTGGGCCTCGAAGGTCTTGTCGAGCCGCTCCTCGAATTCCTCGTCGCCGTGCACCCACACTTCGAGGCCGGAAGTGGCCGGCTCCGGCAGCACGTGCAGCGCCGTCACGCGCGCGCCGAGCGCCTTCGCGAGCGCGATGCCGGCCGCCGCGGCCTCCTCCGAGAGCTTCGAGCCGTCGATGGGCAGCAGGAGGTGCCTGTAAGTCACTGGACCCGGGTCGCGGAAGGCGGCGCGGGGGGAAGCCCGTTGCCCGCGGATAAGACGGCGATGCAGGCGAACCAGGTCGCCGCCACGCAGGTGAGCACGAGGGCGGCGAGAAAGATGCGCGAGGCGTTCATGGCCGAATGGAGCCCTTGCCGGATGGACACGGAATCATTGTCGCGGCCATTCCCGGCGCGCAATTGATGCCCGTCAAGCCGCGGCCGGCCGGCGGCCCCGGGGCCTATCTGCGCCCGGTTTGCGCTCGCGCAAATTCTCCCGCCCGGCCCATGGGAATCTGGTGCGCACCAGGGGAATCGATGGCTTCCATGCTGCGTACCACGGAAGTGATACCGAATGCGGTCGACGCCGCGCGCCAAGTCGCGCCGTCCGATCCCAGCCTCGAGGAGAAGGTCGCGTTCCTCTCGGACCCGGCCGGCTATCCGGGGCGCGTGCGCCGCGTGCAGACGGCCGAGACCCACATGTCCTGGGTCTTCCTCACCGTCAACCACGCCTACAAGCTCAAGAAGCCCGCCTTCCTCGACCACCACGACCTGCGCACCGTGGCCGCGCGCCGGGCCCATTGCCGCATGGAGATCGCGCTCAACCGCCGCTTGACCGAGGGCGTGTACCTGGGGGCGGTGTCGCTCACGGTGGGCGACGACGGCCTTTTGCGGCTCGACCTCGGAGGGCACGTGGTCGACTGGCTCGTCTGGATGCGCCGGCTGCCCGCGGCGCGCATGCTCGATGCGCTAGTCGCCCGCGGGCGCGCGACCCCGGAGGACGTGCGCTCCCTCATGGATGTGCTCGGCCGCTTCTACCGCGACTGCCCGCCGGAGCCGATCCGGCCGCCCGAATTCCGCGCGCGCTTCGCCATGCGCATCGCGCAGCACGTGCGCGACCTCTGCGCGGATGGTGCGGGATTGCCCACGTCACTGGTGGAGGAGCTGGGCGAGCAGCAGCTCGCTTTCCTCGACACCCACGCGGAGCTCTTCGACCGCCGCGTGACCGAAGGGCGCATCGTCGAGGGCCACGGCGACCTGCGGCCCGAGCACGTCTGCCTCGAGGAGCCGCGCGCGCAGGTGATCGACTGCCTCGAGTTCGATCGGGAGTTGCGCGTGCTCGACGTCGCCGAGGAGCTGGGCTTCCTCGCCCTCGAGTGCGAGCGCCTCGGCGGACCGCAGCTCAGGCAATGGATCTTCGATGCGTACGCAGACTTTTCCGGCGATCTTCCCGATCCGCGCCTCGTGGATTTCTACCAGAGCCACCACGCGTGCGTGCGCGCCATGCTCGCCGTGTGGCACCTGCGCGAGCCCCGCGGCAACGGGCACCGCAAGTGGATCAACCGCGCGAAGAAATACCTCGCCCTCGCCCGCTCCCACGCGAGCGCCTTCCAGGCCTAATCGGCGCTTCCCGGTCCCGAGCCTCCCAACGCCAGGACGAGCTGCACCGTATCCAAATAGCGCTGCGCCCTGGCGCGCACGTAGCCCAGCTGCGCTTGCCGCTGCAGCCGCTCGGCGTCGAGCACCTGCAGCACGCCGACGTTGCCTTCCCGATAGCTCTTGCGCGTGAGATCGAGGTTGGCGAGCGCGGCATCCCGGGCCTTCGCCTGGGCGCCCAGCAGCTCGGCGTCGTGCTCGAGGGCATCCAGCGCATCGGCGACCTGGCCGAATGCGGTGAGCACCGTCTGCTCGTAGTGGGCCGCGCTCACGTGCATCGCGTCGACGGCGGCCCGTTGCCGCGCGTGCAGCGTACCCCCGTCGAACAGCGGGGCGACCAATCCCCCGGCGAGGCCCCACACGCTGCTCGCGCGGTCGAACAAATGGGCGAGATCCGTGGATTGCTGTCCCATCGAGGCGGTGAGCGTGACATGGGGATAGAGGTTTGCGTCGGCGATGCCCACGGCCGCCGTCGCCGCGTGCAGCTGGGCCTCCGCAGCCAGGATGTCGGGACGTTGCCGCGCGAGCTCCGATGGCAGGGCAACCGGCAGCGACTTCGGCAATGCCATCCGCTCCAGGTCGAAATCCGGCAGCGCGGCGTTCGCGGGAGGCACTCCCAGCACGATCGCGAGCGCATGCCGGGCCACGGCGAGCTGCTGTCGCAGGGGCGGCAGCAGGGTCCCGTCGGCGGCGAGCTGGCTTTGCGCGCTGATGATGTCCAGCCGCGACACCGATCCCGCGTCGAAGGCGAGCTGGACCAGCTTCAGGTTCTCCCGATCCTGCTCGAGGAGGCTTTCGGCCGTCGCGACCTGCTCGCGCAGGGACGCGATCTCCAGGGACAGCATCACCGCGTTTCCGGTCACGGCGAGGTAGGCGGCGTCGCGCTGATGGCGCTGGTAGCTCGCGAGGGCTGCCTGCCGCTCGACGGAACGCGCCCCGCCACCGGCGTAGTCGAGCATGTAGCTCACCGTCGGTCCGACCGCGAAATACGTGAAGGGCGGCGGCTTGGGCAGCGTCCCGAGGAACTCGGCGCCGTACTTCTGCCGTCCGATGCCGCCCGCGAGGCCCACCTGCGGATCGAGCCCCCCGGCCTGCGCCTGGACGAGCTCCCGGGCCTGCGCCAGGGCCCCATCGGCCGCCGCCAGCGTGGGATTGCCCGCCAACGCGCGCTGCACCACGGCATCGAGCGCATCGGAGCGGAACATGCGCCACCAGTCGGCGGCAGGTGTTTCGCCCGGCAGCAGGCGCTGCGCCGATGCATCCGCGGTGGGTGGCGCTTCGAGCGCCAGCCTGCGTTGCGTGTAGCGCTGCACTTCGGGCGCAGCCGGACGCACGAAATCGGGCCCGGCGGCGCAACCGCTTACCGCAGTCGCGGCGAGCGCCAGGACAAGCGCCACGGCAAAGCGATCGCGCATCATTCGACCGCCACCGGCTCGGCGGACCTGGGCGCCCGTCCGCCGCGCAGCAGCATGACCAGGGGAATGGCGCACAGGGTGAGCATCATCATCAGCTTGAAATCGTTGTTGTAGGCGATCATCGAGGCCTGCTCGGTGACGCCGTGGTTCAGCGCCGCGAGGCCCTGGACCGTCGTGAGGGCCGAGGACGGTTGGGAATGCATGAAGTCGCCGTAGGGCGTGATCCGTTCCGCGAGCCGGGAGTGCATCGCCTGGGTGTTGCGCGTGAGCAGGGTCTCGACCACGGAGATGCCGATGCTGCTGCCCAGGTTGCGAATCAGGCTGAACACCGCGGTGCCTTCATTCCGGAACCGGGGCGAGAGCGTGGCGAAGGTCACCGCGGCCAGGGGCACGTAGACGAACCCGGTGCCCAGGCCCTGGGCGAGGCCGGACCAGACGATCGGCGCGGTGTCCATCTGCAGGTAGAACCCGGTCATCTGCCAGAGCGACACGGCGGTGAGCGCGAACCCCGCCGCGATGATGAGCCGGGCATCGACCTTTCCCATGAGCCGGCCCACGAGGAACATCGCGATCAGGGTCCCGACACCCCGCGGGGCCGTCACCATCCCGGTGAGGACGACGGGATAGTTCAGCAGGTCCTGCAGCAGGGCGGGCAGCAGCGCGAGGGTCGCGAAGAGGACGACGCCCACCACGAAGATGAAGACGTTGCCGGTGAGGAAGTTGCGGTCCTTGAAGAGCGCCGGGCTCACGAACGCGGGCCGGGTCGTGGTGAGCATGTGCACGATGAAGAGG
>JAAOZZ010000290.1 GCA_012274175.1 Betaproteobacteria bacterium | reverse complement strand
TGGTCGCGTGTCCCTTGGTGGAGGCCTCGGCCACGTGCCGCACGGGGGCGAAGTCGGTGCCGGTGTAGTACTCGGTGATGATCACCAGCAGCGCGGTCAACACCAGCCCCACGACGCAGGCGCCCCAGAGCCGGGGCACGGAAAGCTCCGGATAGGCCGCCACGACGTCGCTCATCATCCACTGGGTCACGAAATAGAACGCGATGATCGAGAGCACGCCCGCCACCGCGAGGCCGCGATAGAGCGCGCTCATGATCTTGCCGCCCTGGGCGGTCTTCACGAAGTAGGTGCCGATGATGGATGCGATGATCGAGACCGCTCCCAGCACCAGCGGGTAGGTCACGACGTTGCCCACGACCGTGGCGCTGGGCATGAGCAGCGCCCCCAGCACCATCGTGGCGATGATCGTGACCGCGTAGGTCTCGAAGAGGTCGGCGGCCATGCCGGCGCAGTCGCCCACGTTGTCGCCCACGTTGTCGGCGATCACCGCGGGATTGCGCGGGTCGTCCTCGGGAATCCCCGCCTCGACCTTGCCCACGAGGTCCGCTCCCACGTCCGCGCCCTTGGTGAAGATGCCCCCGCCAAGCCGCGCGAAGATCGAGATGAGCGAGGAGCCGAACGCGAGCCCGATGAGGGGCTTCACGACGTCGCTCATCTTCATGTCCGCCGCGCTCGTTCCCTGCAGGAACATGAAGAAGCCGGAAACCGAGATGAGCCCCAGCCCCACGACCAGCAGGCCCGTGATGGCCCCGCCCTTGAAGGCGATGTTCAGCGCCGGGGCGATGCCGCGGCGCGCGGCCTCCGCGGTGCGCACGTTCGCGCGCACCGACACGTTCATGCCGATGTAGCCCGCCGCGCCCGAGGCGATCGCACCGATCGCGAAGCCGCACGCGGTGGTCCAGCCGAGGCCGGGCACGAAGCCGATCACCAGGAACAGGACCACGCCCACGGCGCCGATCGTCGCGTACTGGCGGTTGAGGTAGGCCTTGGCGCCGGTCTGGATCGCCGCGGCGATCTCGCGCATGCGGTCGTTGCCGTCGGGCTGGCGCAGGATCCACGCCGCGGTGAAGCCCCCGTACAGCAGGGCGATCGCCCCGCACGCGAGGGCGATGAGAATTGCGTTGTTCAACATCTGCTTCTCCCAGGTTTTTTGAGTGCGTTTACTGCGTCGTCACAGCTTGAAATCGCTGCGTGTCTTCTTGCGCACGGCCAGGTTCTTCAGCCGGACGTACTTCGGCAGCCCGTTCTCGAAGGGCGGGAACGCCTCGCCCGAGATGAGCGGCTGCAGGTAGTTGCGGCACTTCGCCGTGATGTGGAAGCCGTCCGCGGTGATGAAGTCGCGCGGCATCTTCTTTTCCACGTTGGCAACGTCGGTCAACTTCGCCACGCCGATCTTCCAGCGGTAGGGCCGGCTCGAGACGCGCACGATGGTGGGCATCACGCCGCTCATGCCCTTCGCGGCGAATTCCACCGCCGCCTTGCCCACCGCGTAGGACTGCTCGAGGTCGGTCTTCGAGGCGATGTGGCGCGCGGCGCGCTGCAGGTAGTCGGCCACCGCCCAATGCTGCTTCAACTTGAGGCGCGACTGCACCAGGTTCGCGAGCATGGGGGCGACACCCCCCAGCTGCGAATGCCCGAACGCGTCCTTCAGGCCCGTTTCGCTCAGGAACTTGCCGTCCTGGTCCTGGATGCCTTCCGAGGCGCCCACCGCGCAATAGCCGTAGCGGCGCACCATGTCCTCGACCCGCCCGAGGAACGCCTGCTCGTCGAACGCCACCTCGGGGAAGAGCAGGACGTGGGGCGCCTCGGCGGCCTTCGCCTGCGCGAGGCCCGTGGCCGCCGTGATCCAGCCCGCGTGCCGTCCCATGACTTCGAGAATAAAGACCTTGGTGGAGGTCCTGGCCATGGACTCCACGTCCAGGCCCGCCTCGCGCATGCTGGTGGCCACGTACTTCGCGACCGAGCCGAAGCCCGGGCACGTGTCGGTGATGGGCAGGTCGTTGTCGACGGTCTTGGGTACGTGCACCGCGACGATGGGATAGCCCATCTTCGCGCTGATCTGGGAGACCTTGAGGCAGGTGTCGGCGGAGTCGTTGCCGCCGTTGTAGAAGAAATACCCGATGTCGTGGGCGCGGAAGACCTCGATCAGGCGCTCGTACTCGTGCCCGCCCTTCTCGACACCCTTCAGCTTGTAGCGCGCCGACCCGAACGCGCCTCCCGGCGTGTGCACGAGCGCGCGAATGTTCGCGGCCGGCTCCCGGCTGGTGTCGATCAGGTCCTCGGTGAGCGCACCGATGATGCCGTTCCTGCCGGCGTAGACCTTGCCGATGTGCCGGCGGTGCTTGCGCGCGGTCTCGATCACGCCCGCCGCGCTCGCGTTGATGACCGCGGTCACTCCCCCGGATTGCGCGTAGAAAGCGTTTCTCGGCATCGCTTCAGCCCAGGGCGGCGAAGATGCGGTCGCGGACTTCCTCGACCCTTCCCCGGCCATCGATGTGGTGGTAGCGCGGGGCGAGCGGGTCGCCCGAGGACGCCCACCGGGCGTAATACTCGATCAGCGGCTTGGTCTGCGCATGGAAGACGGCGAGGCGCTTCTTCACGGTCTCCACCTTGTCGTCGTCGCGCTGGACCAGCGGCTCGCCGGTCTCGTCGTCCCGGCCGGCGACTTTCGGCGGGTTGAACTTCACGTGGTAGGTGCGCCCCGAGGGCATGTGCGCCCAGCGCCCCGACATGCGCTCCACGATGAGGTCATCGGGCACGCCGATCTCCACCACGTGCTCGACCGGAATGCCCGAGGCCTTCATCGCCTCGGCCTGGGGAATCGTGCGCGGGAAGCCGTCGAAGAGGAATCCCCGGCTGCAATCGGGCTCCTGGATGCGCTCCTTCACCAGCCCGATGATGACCTCGTCGGAGACCAGCTCGCCGCGGTCCATGACCTGCTTGGCCGCGAGCCCGAGCGCAGTGCCCGCCTTGCCCGCGGCGCGCAGCATGTCGCCGGTGGAGATCTGCGGAATGGCATAGCGCTGCGTGATGAAAGTCGCCTGGGTTCCCTTGCCCGCGCCAGGTCCCCCGAGAAGAATCACGCGCATCGCTCCGTCCCCATGGGTCAACGCGCGATTATACGAGCTTGCGCCGCACCCGCTCGAGGTCCTCGGCAGTGTCCACGCCGGCCTCGAGGGGCTCGTTCCAGAACGCCACCGCGACCCGGTGGCCGTGGCCCAGGGCGCGAAGCTGCTCCAGCGCCTCGAAGCGCTCGGCCGCCGTGGGCGAAAGGGAAGCGTATTCGCGCAGGAACCCCACCCGGTAGGCGTAGATGCCGATGTGGCGGTATGCGGGCAGGCCCTCGGGCAGCACGGAGCGCGACCGGGCGAACGCATCCCGGGCGTAGGGAATCGGCGCGCGGGAGAAATACTGGGCGTAGCCGTCGGTGTCGAGGACCACCTTCACCACGTTGGGGTCGAAGAACGCTTCGGCCGAATCGATCGCGTGCACCGCGGTCGCGATCGAGGCGTTCGGCCGCAGCGCAAGCTCGCCCGCCACCTTGCGGATCAGCGCCGGATCGATGAGGGGCTCGTCGCCCTGCACGTTCACCACGATCTCGTCCCGGCCGTAGCCCAGCAGGGCCACCGCCTCCGCGATGCGGTCGGTGCCCGTCTCGTGCGCGGCCGAGGTGGTGCACACCTTCCATCCCAGGCCGCAGAGCGCATCGGCGATCTCCTGGTGGT
>JAAOZZ010000289.1 GCA_012274175.1 Betaproteobacteria bacterium | reverse complement strand
TCGCCCGCCTGCATCGGCAGCAGCTCCAGCTTCGCTTTCCTTCCGAGCGCATCCTCCAGGGCGTGGATATAGGTCATCAGCTCCACGCGCCGGTGGTTGCCGATGTTCAAGATGCGCCACGGAGCGCTGCTGGTGGAGGGCGCGGGATCGTCGGAGCTCCAGCGCGCGTCGGGCGTCGCGGGCCGGTCGATCACCCGCTCGACCCCTTCCACGATGTCGTCCACGTAGGTGAAGTCGCGGACCATCCTCCCCTCGTTGAAGACCGGGATCGCCTCTCCCGCGAGAATCCCCCTGGTGAACTTGAAAAGCGCCATGTCGGGCCGTCCCCACGGGCCGTACACGGTGAAGAAGCGCAGGCCCGTGGTCGCGATGCCGTAGAGGTGCGCGTACGCGTGGGCCATCGCCTCGTTCGCCTTCTTGGTGGCCGCGTAGAAGGACATGGGGTGATCCGTGTTCTGCGTTTCGGCGAGGGGCAGCCTCGTGTTGAGCCCGTACACGGAGCTGGTCGATGCGAACACGAGGTGACCGGTGCCGGCTCGGCGCGCGCCCTCGAAGATGTTGAGAAAACCGGTGATGTTGGAATCGACGTACACGTACGGATCCACGAGCGAATGGCGCACGCCAGCCTGGGCCGCGAGGTTCACGATGGCGTCGAAGCGACCGTGGGCGAAGACCTTCTCCATCGTCGCGCGGTCCGCGATATCCGCGCGAACAAACTCGAAGCTCTCGCTCCCCTCGAGCTGCGCAAGCCGCGCTTCCTTGAGGGAAACCTCGTAGTACGCGTTCAGGTTGTCCACGCCCACCACGAAATCGCCGCGCGCCGTGAGGCGGCGCACGAGGTGGAAGCCGATGAACCCGGCGGCGCCGGTGACGAGGATCCTCATCGAGTGCGCTTACGACGCGACGTGGAACGTCGGGTGGGAGAGCGCTCGGCAACGCCCGGGGGATGCGACGTCGCTTGCGCCTTGAAGCCGTCCGCCGTGACGATCGGAATTTCGAACTCGCCCCTGAGCGAGAGCAGATCTGCATCACCCGTCACCAGGAAATCCGCCTTGCCGGCAACGGCGAGCTCGAGGAACATGCGGTCTCCGGGGTCGCGACAGTGCGGAATGGATGCGGTTGCGCGCCGGGCATGGACGACCTCGCACCAGGGCAGGTATTCACCCAGGAGAAACTCCCTTTCGCCCGCGTCCAACCGGAATTTCGGATATTCGAGCACCCGAATGAGCTCCTCTGCCACGGGCCGCGAGATCAATGGGTGGAATTCCCGCGACTGCCACGCTGCACGCACCCAAGCCAGCCGCCCCTGCGAAAAGAGCAAGGCGGAAACAACCACGTTCGTATCGAGTACGACCCGCGGCGGGTCACTTTCCCGACCGGGCCCACCGGATCGCATCGCGCACGTCCTTGGCTTCGATTCCGAGCTCCGTGAGCTTCGCACGGACGGCATCGCCCCGTTGCAGGTTCAGGGGGGTAAGCACGATCTTTCCGCCTTCCTCCGCGACCTCGAAATACTGCGTGCCCGGGAAGAGGCTCATCAGCGCCTTGGGCAAGGTGAGCTGGTTCTTGCTGGTCAGTTTGGCGAGCATGGGAAAAGGCCTCTATTCCAAAAGTAAGGATATCTTACTTTCTTTTCACCGTTTCGTGGGACGCTCGAATATGACGCCCTCCGCAACGGCGAGTCCCCTTCCCAGCGGCGTCATCACCGTGACCCAACCCAGGAATACCCCGATCGCGTCATCGCGCATGTCGGAATAGCGGAAATCGCGGCCGCTCATACCCTGCACGTACTCGAGGGCCACACCCATGAGGAAGAGCGCGATGCCGATGGCGATGCGGTGGCGGCTGCGCGGATAGAGCTGGTCGAACCAGAACATGAGCCACGCGTAGGCGAGGATGTGGCCGATCTTGAAGTTCATCCAGACCGGTGCGTCGATGGGGTGGGACGTGAGGGAAAGATAGATCACGAGCACGACGAAACCCGCGCCGCACGCGATCCAGACGTTCATGCGCTTCAATGGCTTCTCCATTCCTATCCGGTCTCTCCGCGCACGCCGGCCAGGCCCGCGACGGGGTGCCGGTCGTGGTGCAGCGAGATCCAGCCCAGCGCCAGCATCACCATGAAGAGGGTCGCGTTGGCGGGGATCTGCAGGTTGAAGTCCACCCACGAGTGGATGAGGATCGCGGTGACCCCCATGATGCAGGCGAACGACATGCCGCGCATGAGGGGATCCCTGCGTTTCCATTGGGCGGCGATCGCCGTGCCGAGGGTGAGTACGACGAAGCCGCCGATGATGCCGAAGCCCAGCAGCCCCGACTCCGCCGCCACCTGCGCGTAGTCGTTGTGGGCGTAGTCGAAGAAGAGCGCCACGCTCCGCGGCCGGTAGCGGGGAAAGGCCACGTAGAAGCTGCCCGGTCCCGCGCCGAAGACGGGATAGTCCCCGATCAGGGCCAGGGTGTACTTAGCCGGATCCTCGCGCTCCTGCACGTTGGCCACCGTCGTCTGCTCGAGGCGCTGCGCGAGCTTCTCCACCCCGAACCAGCTCCCGACGATGAAGAGGTCGATCGCCACGAGGCTCGCCAGCAGCAGCACCGTGTTGCGCGTGGCAAAGCGCGACAGCACGATCCCAACCGCACCCGCAATGAGCAGGGAAGAAAAGAACGCGGTGTTGCCCATGCGCGAGTGGGTGGTGGTGAGCGCGATCACGAGGATGCAGAGCGACAACCGAAGCAGCATCTTCGGGCTCAGGATCCATTCGATGGTGATGCGGAAGAACTTCTTCCAGCTATCGGCGCGGCGGTCGGAGAGCCCCGCGATTAGGAGCCCGATGCCGATGGCGAGCGTCATCTCGAGGTAGCCCGCGAGGTGGTTCCGGTTGGCGTAGGTGCCGCTCGCCGAATCGCTGTGGACGATCAAGGTGCCGAAGTACTCGGACTCCACGCCCGACAAGTGCATGAGCACGGCGTAGATCGCCTGGGCGACGGCCGCGTACACGAGCACCCGCGCGAACATCTGCACCCGCGAGCGCCGGTTCACGAGGGCGAGCGTCAGGAAGAAGACGGAGCAATAGGCGAGCGTCTTCAGGATCGAGACACGCACCGATTGGGGGTCGATGGAAAGAGTCATCGCGTCCCGGTGAATCCCAAGCTCCTCCACCAGCGATTGCATGCGAAAGGATTCCGGCGAAAGCGCCTCCACCCAACCGGGAGGCATCGGAACGAGGTACGCGGCCTGCAGGACGATCCACGCGGCGAGGAGGATCCAGGCGGGCCATGCCTTGCGCACGGCATCGCTCACCTGCGCCCGCCCGAGGCCCCACGCGAGGATCCACGCCGCGAGCAGCACGAAGGCCCAGTCTTCGAGGATCGCCCACGCCCAGGCGCGGTTGCTGCCGAGGGGAATCGGAACCCACACAAGCAGCGCCACGAGGCCCCAGAAAAGGGCCGCCTCGACATCGAGCTCGGAGCGACGATTCCTCACGGGGCGCCGTCAATTAAAAAGGCCACCCCAGCCGTGCGACTGGGATGGCCTCGAGAGGTTCCGCGACGGGTCTATCGCGTGCTGGCGTTGCTGCCGCCCGTGCTGCCCGGCGCCAAGCCGTTGGAAGGCGTCGAGTTCGTACCGGACTCGTTGCCCTCGCCGTTCCCGCCCTGGCTCAGCGCATCGTTGATCTTGTTCGTGAAGGAATTGAGATCGACGAACATGTCCCGCAGGTCCTGCGGCAGCTTGCTGAACACGTCCTGCGCCGCGCCCGGGGTGATCTCCCCGTTGGTTCCGAAGACGGCCTCCCCCGTCGAAACAATGACGGTCTTGCCGTTGAACGTGAAGGTGATCGAACCCTCGTTCACGGAAGCCGCCACGATGTTGTCGCCGACGGTGATGTCCACGTCCGTGCCCCGGATGCCGATCGTCGCGGTGGCCGCGCGATAGGACACCTGGTCCGGATTCGCATGACCCAGGAGGCCCGTGATCGCGCGCATGCCGCCGCTGATGAGCGAGAGCAGCACGTTGCCGCTGCGCGCCGGGCGGTTGAACTGGTAGCTCGTGACCTGCATGCGCGAGTTCGAGGTGAGGGCCGCGATCTGGCCGTCGTCGAACCGCAGCACCACGGAAGACGATCCGCCCGTGAAGACGGTGTCGCCCTGGTTCACCTGGTCGCCCTGGCGCAGGACGCGTGGACCGGCGGTGCCCGTCTGGACCCCCACGGTTCCGGTCACCGAAGTGGCGACCGCGCCTGCGAGGGCCAGGTCGGCAAAGAAGAAAGCCGCCAGGGCCAGCAATACGGAAATCGTTTTCATGATGTTGCCTCCGTGCTTTGGCATAGTTGGGACCACTTCGGATCGACCTGGCGCGGTAGATCGGGAAGGTGGCGACATGCGACGTCGAGCCTACCACGTCTGCGCGCAATCTGCAGCATTTCCATGGGGTTGCGCCACAGGCCCGCAGCCACCATCTCCTCTACGGCGGCGCGCGTTTCCGGCGCCGCTTCTTTCCATACGGCAAGGCCCAGGTCGGCCACGGTCTGCTGCACCTCGGGCTCCGCGGGGCCCAGCTCGGCGCTGCGAACGAGGGCCCGCTCGAAAACGGCTCCAGTATCGCCGATGCGGTACTTCAGGTCCGCGATGTCGGCCCAGGTGTAGGGCGAGGTCGGCCGCAGCTCCACCGCCCGCGTGAAGTGAACAAGCGCTTTTTCGGCATATTCCGGGCGGCCGGAGCGCGCCTCGAGGTCGCCCAGCAGCTCGTGGACCGTGGGGCTCTCGGGAATGACCGCCACGGCACGCTCGAGGGACTCGTGCACCCAGCTCCAGGTCTGCTCGCCGGGCTGGGCATGGGAAGCGGCCCAGGTGCCCATCTCGCGGCTCGCGTCGTAGACGATGGCATCGGCCGCCCCGGCGCGGGCCGCGGCGAACGCGAGCCATCCGAGGGCCGCTACAGCCGGGAGGGTGACCGCGAGTCGCGCGGGTGTGTTCACGCTAATTGCGCCCGTAGGTCTTCGAGTAGCCGTACTTCTTGTAGCCCTTGTAGCTGCGGTAACCGCTGTACTCGCCGTAGTACTTCTCGGCCTTCTCGAGGTCGAGCTGGTTCAGCACCACGCCCAGGATCGGCGCGTTGATGCGGCGCAGCTTCTTGATGCCGTTCTGCGCCACCTGGTAGGGCGTGGAATCCGCCTTCACGACGTAGATGAGGGCGGAGGAGAACTGGGAGAGCACCTGCGCATCGCTCACGAGCTGGAGCGGGGCGCTGTCGATGATGACGATGTCGAACGCTTCCTTCAGCTTGACGATGACGTCCTCGAAGCGCTTGGAGCTCAGGAGCTCGAGCGGGTTCGGCGGCACAGTGCCCGCGGGAAGGATGTGCACGCCGGCGCGCTCGTCGAAGAAGACGCACTGGCTCACCTGCGCCTGGCCGGCGACCAGGTCGGCGAGTCCCGGCGACTTGGAATCGCGGCCGACGAGCTTGCCGATCTTCGGGCGGCGCAGGTCGCCGTCCACGAGGAGCACCTTCTTCACCTGCCCCAGGGCGCAGGCGAGGTTGAACGAAAGCGTGGTCTTGCCCTCTTCGGGCACCGAAGAGGTGACCACGACCACCTTGTGCTGGTGGTCGAGCGCGGACATGAGGACGCT
>JAAOZZ010000288.1 GCA_012274175.1 Betaproteobacteria bacterium | reverse complement strand
TTCCTGAAGGCGCGGGTGGCGCGGCGCCTGTTCCTGTTCTTCGTGCTCTCGGCGTTCCTTCCCCTCGCGGCCATCGCGGTGATGTCGCTCGCGCAGGTGCGCGACCTGCTGCTGGAGCAGGGCGAGCAGCGCCTCGCGGCGATCGCCAAGGGCTACGGCATGAGCCTCTTCGAGCGCCTGCTGGTGGCCGCGGACGTAGCGCTGTCGGCGGCGTCGCGCTCGGGCCGCGGCCTCTCCGAGGACGGCCTCGCCAAGCGCACCTTCCGCTCCCTCGCGTTCCTCGATGCCGCCGGGGTCGTGACGCCGGTGTTCGGCACCGCGCCGAGCCTCCCGCTGTCCGAGGAAGCGCAGCGCCGTCTCGCCGCGGGCAAGCCCGTGGTCCTCGTCGACGATCGCGCGGGCCCCGCGCGCGTGCTGCTCGCCGCCTCGCCCTCGGCACCCTCGCCGCACCGGGTCGTGTTCGGCGAATTGAATCCCCCGTTCCTCTGGGGCGACTCGGACGAGCGGCCGGTCGCCACCCAGTTCTGCGTGGTCGAAGATCGCACGCGCATCGCGCTGCACTGCACCGCGGCTTTCGATCCCGGGATCTGGAACGCGGTGGCCGCCGCCACGCGCTCGAGCCTCGGCACGGCGAGCTGGGCGCGCAACGGCGAAACGTATCGCGGCACCGCGTGGCCCCAGTTCATGGGAGCGGGCTTCGGCACCCCCGACTGGGTAGTGATCGCGAGCCAGCCCGAGCGATTCCAGCTCGTCCGCGCCGTCGAGTTCCGCGAGCTCTACATCCCGGTGGTGCTGCTCGCCCTCCTGCTGGTCACGTGGCTAACGATCCGGCAGGCCCGCAACATCGTCACGCCGGTGGCGCGCCTGGCGGAGCGCGCGCGGGGGGTGACGCGCAACGATTTCCATTCCCGCGTGAAGCTCGCGCGCGACGACGAGTTCGGCGAGCTCGCCACCGCCTTCGACCAGATGTCCGAGCGGCTCGGCCGGCAGTTCGACTCCCTCACCGCGCTCTCCGAGATCGATCGCCTGATCCTGTCCACGGTGGACACCTCGCAAGTAGTGGGAAGCGTGCTCGAGCGGCTGCGCAGCGCGATTCCCGCCGACGTGGTGGCCGTCACGCTCTTCGACCACGACAACCCGGATCACGCGCGCACGTACCTGCGCGCAGATGCGCTCGGCGAGCTCACGATGGCCCGCCACGACGTATCCGCCTCCGAGCGCGAGGCGCTCGAGGCCCATGGCTCGGGGCGCTGGACCACGCTTGCCTCCCCGGACAGCTACCTGGCCCCGGTGGCGGCCCACGGGGCGAGCAACGCGTACGTGCAGCCCATCTTGTGGCGCGGCGCGGTGTGCGGCGTGCTCGCCCTCGGCTACCGCACGGGGGCGAGCCCCACCGACGACGAGCGCCAGCAGATCCGCGAGCTCGCCGACCGGGTCGCGGTGGCGGTGTCCTCGGCCTGGCGCGACGAGCAGCTCTACGTGCAGGCGCATTTCGATCTCCTGACCGCGCTTCCGAACCGGCTGCTCTTCATGGACCGCCTCGGGCAGGAGATCTCCCGCAGCGAGCGCGAGCGCCTGCGCTTCGCGATCCTCTTCATCGACCTCGACCGCTTCAAGGGCGTGAACGACAGCTTCGGACACCCCGCGGGCGACACGGTGCTCCGGGAGACGGCACGGCGCATCTCCGGGTGCCTGCGCAGCACCGACACCGTTTCCCGGCTGGGAGGCGACGAATTCACGGCGATGCTCACCAACCTCAACCAGCCCCAGGAGGCGCTGCTCGTCGCCGAGACCTTGGTCGAAGCGCTGTCGAAAGTGTTCGACGCCGACGGCAACCAGTGCTTCCTCAGCGCGAGCGTGGGCATCGCGTCGTACCCCGAGGACGGGGCGTCGGCCGAGGACCTGATGAAGAAGGCCGACACGGCGATGTACCGCGCCAAGGCCGCGGGACGCGCGCAGGTGGTCTTCTTCGAGGAGCGCATGAACGCCGACGCGGTCGCCCGCCTCACGCTCGACCGCGACCTGAGGATGGCGATCGAGCGCGGGGAGCTGGAGCTGCATTACCAGCCGCTGATCGAGGTGCGCACGGGAACGGTCATCGGCGCGGAAGCGCTGGTGCGCTGGCGCCATCCGCAGCTGGGCCTGGTCTCGCCGGTGCGCTTCATTCCGCTCGCCGAGGAATCGGGCTTCATCGAGCAGATCGGGAACTGGACGCTGCGCCAGGCCTGCGCGCAGATCAAGGCGTGGCGCTCCGAGGGCCTCGCGCTCCAGCGCGTGGCGGTGAACGTCTCCCCGCGCCAGTTCCGCCGCCGGGGGCTGATCGAATTCATCCGCCGCTCAGTCGCGCAAGCGGGGCTGCCGCCATCCTGCATCGAGATCGAGGTCACCGAGGGCGTCTTGGTCGAGCGGGGCGAGGCGGCCGAGGAGCTCCTCGGGCAGTTGAATGCCATGGGGCATTCCATCTCGCTCGACGACTTCGGCACCGGATTCTCGTCCATGGCCTACCTCATGCGCTTTCCCGTGCACACGCTCAAGATCGACCGCGTCTTCATCGACGGCCTGGAGCGCAGGGCGGATTCCGAGGCGATCGTGGGCGCCATCATCGCCATGGCCCATGCGCTGGGCAAGTCGGTGACCGCCGAAGGGGTGGAGACGCGCAAGCAATACGATTTGCTGAGCGCCATGGGATGCGACCTGGTGCAGGGCTTCCTCTTCTCGCCCGCGCTGCCGGCCGGGCAGTTCGAGAGCTTCGTGCGCTCCCGGGTGACGGGGGCCGCCGTCGCTTAGCCCCGCCGGCCCCAGCCTCGAGGGCCGTCAGCCTGCGCCCGAGCCGGGCTTGCGGTTCACGCAGGACATGTAGAGCTCGGTGGTCGCGAGGTCCTGCATCGGATACCGGAGAATCTCGGGCGTGTACTCGATGACACCCTCCGTGCGGATCGCCACGCGCCACGGCTCGAAGTCCAGTGCGCGCAGCTCCTGCTCGAACCCGGTCACCGTGATCGGATTCAACTCGCGGAACCACTGCCAGTATTGCGCGGGGGTCGAGAACTCTCCCGAGCGATCCATGTACCGCGGCGGGTTCTCCAACACGATGCGCCGGATCTCCTCGAGGGGCTTCTTCAGGTGGAAGAACGGCTCGTCGCAGAATTCCCCGAGGTGGTGGCCGAAGTTCGAGTAGTACAGGCCCGGATGCACGAAGAAGAGACCGCCGGGACGAAGCACGCGCCGGATTTCCGCGAGCGCCTGCGCGTACCCTCCTGCGATGTGCTCGAGCGAGCCCCAGGAGAGCACCACGTCGAACCGGTCGTCGGGAAACGGAAGGCTATTGGCGTCGGCGTCCATGAATCGCAGGTTGCCGGGAACCGCATCGGAGGGCAGATGATTGCGCGCGATGATGTCCGGCAGGCGCTCGTAGCCGCGGAACGGATCGATGCCCACCAGCTCGCGGCACCCGGTACGCATCGCGATGCTCAGGTCCGTGATGCCGTCGCCGCAACCGACGTCGAGGACACGCTCGCGCAGCAACGGGGAATCCGCGAGGATGTAGCCGATGACGACACTCGCCGCGTGGTCGAAATGGCGGAAGAACCAGTCAGTGTGTCCCTTGCGCCACGAAAGCTCCGCCAGGGGCGGGGTGGGAGCGATCGACTCGATCGTCCAGGCGATGGACGCCACGCTCCGCGTGCCCGGTGCGGGTGCCGTGAACGACGCCTCGGTCGCGCCGGCCGTTACGTCCTCGAACCCATGCCGATGGCGCGCCTCGGCCTGCACGCGCCCCGGACCCGCCGGCAATGCGTCGGGCAACACGATGTCCACGCGATACTTTCCGCGCGGCAGCCAGCCGAGGTAACAGGTGTCCCGGGAATCGCTTTCGAGCACGGCGGCGGCCGAATCGATGCGCACCCGGAAATGGGGCATGAACACCACAGCGGACATGACTTCGAGGGTCGCGCGCAGCACGGGCCTGCCATCGGCCGATTCGAGCGCGAATCCCGGCGCGAATGCGAGCGCGGGACGAACCGCAATAGCCATCAGGGTCCCAGGCCGCGCGCCATGATCACCGCGAAGACCGGGATGAGTGCCGCCAGGTGCAACTCGATCATCACGAAGCGGCGCACGCGTTTCCGCTCCGCCTCGGGCACCTGCCACGCGGCATCGTGGTCGAACATGCGCCGCCAGCGGATGAAGGCGAGCGTGGGCGAGATGGACATGATCCCCACGGTGAAGAAAAGCCCCAGCTTTGCGTAGATCGGCCACGCGGTGAGGTAGAAGTCGGGACCCCTCGCGCCGAACACGAGGCGCAGCAAGCCCGTCACGAGCACCGCTCCGGCGGAGCCGAAATACCACAGGTCCACGCGCCCGAGGAGGCGCACGGCGGGTTGGTCGAGGCCTCCGCGCATCATCATCACCTCGACCACGAGGAAGGAGAACAGCACGAAGATGGCGGTGAAATGCAGGTAGGCGAGCAGCGCGTCGAGCCACATGGTCATCGCTCCGACAGGAACCTGCGGATGCGCGCGATCGCTTCCTCCAGGCGCGCCACGGGCTGCGTGTAGGCGATGCGGATGTGGCGCTCGGGCGCATTGGCGCCGAAGTCCCTGCCCGGCGTCACCGCTACATGGGCGCGGGCGAGGATCTCGCGCGCGAACGCGAAGCTGTCGCCGGTGAGCCGCGAGCAATCGGCGTAGACGTAGAAAGCACCCTGGGGCACCACCGGCACGCCGAAGCCCAGGGACTCGAGGGCGGGCACGAGGAAGCGCCTGCGGGCGTCCAGCTCGGCGCGGCGCTCCTCGGGGATCGCGAGCGTGGCGGGAGAGAAGCACGCGAGTGCCGCGTGCTGCGCCACCGCCGAAGGCGAGATGAAGAGATTCTGCGCGAGGGTCTCCACTTCGCGCGCGAGGGACGGCGGGACCACGAGCCACCCCAGCCGCCAGCCCGTCATCTGGAAGTACTTCGAGAAGCTGTTGATGACGATCACGTCCTCGCCGCATTCGGCGGCGGTGCGCGCGTCGACTCCGTAGGTGAGGCCGTGGTAGATCTCGTCGGCCAGCAGCGTGCCGCCCTTCTCCCGGGCGAGGGCCGCGAGCGACGCCATCTCCTTCGCTTCCACCAGCGTGCCCGTGGGATTGGACGGGCTCGCCACCATCGCCATGCGCGTGGTGGCGTCCCAGTGCCGGCGCGCGAGATCCGCGGTGAGCTGGTACTTCGTTTCCGCACCGACCGCCACGGGGCGCGGCACCGCGCCCAGGGCGCGCATGAAATGGCGGTTGCACGGATATCCCGGATCGGCGAGCAGCACGCCGTCGCCCGGATCGAGCAGCACGCCGAAGGCGAGCAGCAGCGCGCCGCTCGAGCCCGCGGTGACCGCGATCCGGCTCGCGGGCACTTCCACGCCGTAGCGGTCGCGATAGAAGCCGGAGATCGCCTCCCGCAGCTCCGGCAATCCCATCGCCGACGTATAGAACATGGGATGCGTATCGAGGGCTTTCTTGGCGGCCTCCACCACCGGCGCGGGCGTGCGGAAGTCGGGCTCTCCGATCTCGAGGCGAACGACGTCGTGGCCCTGGGCTTCCACCTGGCGCGCGAGCTTCTGGATCTCCATCACCTCGAAGGGCGCGATGTGGGCCATGCGCGCGGCGACGTGCAGGCGGGCGGCGAGGTCGTTCATGGCGACATTCTAGCGGGTCAGCGCAGGTGCTCGTCCCAGAAGCGCTGCAGGCGCTTGGCCGAAACCGGCAGCGGCGTGCGCAGCTCCTGGGCGAAGAGCGACACCCGCAGCTCCTCGATCAACCAGCGGAATTCCTCGAGCTTCGGATCGTGCCGGACCGCGTCGCGGTCGGCCTTGGCGCGGGCCTCGTAGTTGGCCCAAAGCGTGTGCACCGCGGCCGCGTGCTTCTGGTCGCGCTCGGCATTGGCGCGGTACTTCTGCAGGCGCAGCGCGTAGCCCTTGAGATACCGCGGCAGGTGCTCGAGGCGCTCCCAGGGCGTGCGCGCGAGGAACCCGGGGTAGACCAGCCGCTCGCCGATCGCCTTCACTTCCTGCGCCACCCGCCCGAGGGAGGCGCTTTGCGCGAGGACCTGCAGGAATTGCTGGCTCGCCTCGCCGATCGCCGCGGCGTAGCGCACCGCACCCTCCGTCACCGCGGGAAGCCGCGTCTTCGCGCGCTTCTTCTGCTCCTCGAATTCCTTCGCGGTGCGCGGCGGAGCGTCCTCGCCGATGAACGCGCGATCCAGGATGGCCTCCACCAGGTCCGCCTTCAGGCGGTCCGCGGGAATGGTCGCGTTGAACCGGAGGGCCAGCGCGTTGAAGCCGGGCAGCGCGCGATCGAGCGCCTTCACCTGCTCCTTCCATTCGAGGGCGAGCAGGCGCTTGGCTCCCGCGCGGTGCGCCGCTTGCGCCTTGTCGCGCGTGTCGAAGAGGCGGATCGCGACACTCGCGCTATCGTCCACGAGCGCGGGATATCCCGTGAGCGTCTGGTTGCCGCGGCGGAAGCTCACCTGCTCCGGAAGCTCGCCGAAATCCCACGCGGTGATGCCTTCGCGCTCCATGCCGGGCTTGGCTTTGGCGAGCGTGAGGCTCGCCGCCTCGCCCAGGCGCAGGCGCAGCTGGGCGAGATCGCGCCCCATGGCGAGCTCGCGCTTCGCCTCGTCCACCACGCGCACGTTCATCCGCAGGTGGGCCGGCGGCTCCTCCTTCGACCACACGTCGCCGTCCAGCCGCTCGCCCGCGATCTTTCCCGCGTAGGCGAGCACCGCGTCCTTCACCGTCTTCTCCCCCGGCACGGTCTCGCCCAGGAATCGGGTCACGTGCTCCGGCACGGGCACGAGCTGCGTGCGGATGCGCTTGGGCAACGCCTTCATGAGCCAGGTCACCTTGTCCCGGATCATGCCGGGGACGAGCCAGTCGAGCGCCCCATCGTCCACCTGGTTGAGGAGCGCGAGTGGCACGTTCATCGTGACGCCGTCCATCGGATGACCGGGCTCGAAGCGATAGGCGAGCGGGAGCGTGGCCTCTCCGATGCGCGCCTGGCGGGGAAAAAGCTCCTCGGTCACCGACTCCGCGCCGTGGCGCATGAGGTCCTCGCGCGCAAGGAACAGCAGCTTCGGATCCTGGGCCGCGGCACTCCGGTACCACGTATCGAAGGATCTCGCGTCCCGCGCTTCCTTCGGCAGGCGCGCGTCGTAGTAGGCGAACACCGCGCGGTCGTCCACCAGCACGTCGGGACGGCGCGCCCGGTGCTCGAGCTCCTCGATCTCCTGGACCAGCTTGCGGTTATGGGTCCAGAACGGGTGCGGGGACTCGAACTGCCCGGCGACGAGGGCGCCCTCGATGAAGATCTCGCGGGCGCGCACGGGGTCGATGGGTGCGAGGCTCACCTTGCGCCGCGCCGCGAGCACGAGGCCGTGGAGTGTGACGTTCTCGTAGGCCACCGCTTCCCCCCGCGCCTTGTCCCAATGGGGCTCCACCAGGGTCCGGTCCACGAGGTGCGCGGCGGCGCGCTCGATCCAGTCGGGCTCCACCCGGGCGACGTTGCGCGCGAAGACGCGGGTCGTCTCCTGCAGCTCGCCCGCCATCACCCAGCGCGGACGGTTCTTCTTCAGCCCCGAACCCGGCCACACGTGGAACTGCAGGCCCCGCGGGCCGTGGTAGTGGTCGCCGTCGAGCGCCTTCATGCCGACGTTGCCGATGAGGCCCGCCAGGAGCGCGCGATGGACCTGCTCGTAGGTCGCGGGGCTCGCGTTCTCGCGGATCTTCAGCTCCGAGGCCATCTCCCGCAGCTGGCCCGCGAGGTCGCGCCACTCCCGCATGCGCACGTATGAGAGAAAATGCTCGCGGCAGGTCTCGATCAGCTTGCGGTTGGATTTCTTATGGGCGAACTCGGTGTCGAAGAACTTCCACAGGTTGAGAAGCTGGAGAAAGTCCGAGGCCTCGTCGCGGAACTCCTCATGGGCGCGGTCCGACTGTTCCCGCAGCGCCTGGGGGCGGTCGCGCGGATCCTGGATCGAGAGCGCGGCGGCGAGGATCACCATCTCCGCGAGGCAATGGAACTCGCGCGCCGCGAGCAGCATGCGCCCGATGCGCGGATCGACGGGAAGGCGCGCCAGCTCCCGGCCCGTGTCCGTGAGGCTGCGCTCGGCGTCGATGGCGCCCAGCTCGAAGAGCTGCCGGTAGCCGTCCTCCACCTGGCGGGGCGTGGGCGGCTCGAGGAAGGGATACTCCGCGATGGGACCCAGCTCGAGGGCGGCCATGCGCAGGATCACGGAGGCGAGCGAAGTCCGCAGGATCTCGGGCGTGGTGTACTCGGGGCGCTCGAGGAATTCCTTCTCTTCGTAGAGGCGGATCGCCACACCGCTCGCCACCCGGCCGCAGCGTCCCGCGCGCTGTCGCGCCGCCGCTTGCGAAATCGGCTCGATGCGAAGCTGGTCGATCTTCTGGCGCGGCGAGTAGCGCTTCACGCGCGCGAGTCCGGTGTCGATCACGTAGTGGATGCCGGGGACCGTGAGGGAGGTCTCCGCCACGTTGGTCGCGAGCACGATGCGCCGGTGTGCTCCGCGCTCGAAGACGCGGTCCTGCTCCTCGGCGGTGAGGCGCGAGAAGAGCGGAAGGATCTCCAGCTGCCCCTTGCCCGTCTTCGCGAGGGAGAGCTTTCGCAGCGCCTCGGCCGCCTCGCGGATCTCGCGCTCGCCGGGAAGGAAAACGAGCACGTCACCGCCGCGGCTCTCGCGGGCGATCTCGTCCACCGCCCTGGCGATGGCCTCGCTCAGGTCCACGGGCTCGTCGTCCTTCTCCTGCACTTCGAAGAAATCGGGCCGGTAGCGGACTTCCACCGGATAAGTGCGCCCCGACACCTCGATCACCGGCGCGCCGCCGAAGAAGCGCGAGAACCGGTCGGTATCGATGGTGGCGGAGGTGACGATCACCTTGAGCTCGGGGCGCGCCGTGACGAGCCGCTTCAGGTAGCCCAGCAGGAAGTCCACGTTCAGGCTGCGCTCGTGGGCCTCGTCGACGATGAGCGTGTCGTAGGCGCGCAGCTCCCGGTCCGAATGGGTCTCGGCGAGCAGCACCCCGTCGGTCATGATCTTCACCACCGTGTCGGGGCGGGTGGCGTCCTGGAAGCGGATCTTGTGGCCGACGAAGCCTTTCGGCGCGCCGGGAAGCTCGTGGGCCAGGCGATGGGCGAGGCTGCGCGCCGCGATGCGCCGCGGCTGCGTACAGCCGATGAGGCCCGCGGCACCGCGCCCCAGGGCGAGGCAGATCTTCGGGATCTGGGTAGTCTTGCCCGAGCCCGTCTCGCCGCACACGATGGTCACCGGGTGCTCGCGCACCAGCTCCGCGATCCGGTCGCGGTGCTGCGCGATGGGAAGCTCCTCGGGGAAGTCGGGGCGCGGCTCGCGCGCGGGAGCGCTCGAGCAGGTCGGCCATCAACGCGCGTTCCCGGTCCGCGCTGCGGCCCTGGCGCGCACGGGCCTCGATCGCCGCCACGAGCGCGGCCAGCCGCGGATGGTCCGAAGCGATCGTTCCTTCGACGTAGTCCCGGGGAAGCGAATTCATGGCTGGAGCGGCAGAGTACCGGAGGCCGCGAGGCGCCGATTCGTTTCTCGAGCCCCGGAAACTGCAGGCGTGACCCATCCGGGCTGCTGATCGCGAATTCGGGGCCTGGCACACCCGCCAGCCCCCGAATTCGCGACCGGCCGGGCGGGTCGCAGTTTCAGGGGCTCGAGAAGCGAATCGGCGGCATGCGGCTCATGCCGTGCTTCGCGGACGTCTCGCGATACGGCGTGAAACCATCTCACGTCGATGCCGGCACGGACACTCCGACGAGCGCCACGCCGAAGCCGCCGCGCTGGCCTTCATCGGCCGCAAGCGGGGTGATGCTCGCGGAGCACTCCACGGTGTCGCCGCGCACTTTCACCTCGACTTCGAAGGTGCCGCCGGCGGCGATCTCCGGGATCGGAGCGCCGCGTGCGGTGACGAGCGAATCGAGTGGGCTGCCGGAAAGCTCCTCCCGTGTGCGTGCGAAGAAGCGCTGCGCCGCGGCGTTCGACCCCACGATGCGACCCGCCCCGTCGCACTCGAGCTGCGGCAGCGGGGAGCGCTCGAAGAGCGCCGAGAGGCGGCGCGCCTGGTCGCGCGCGCTTTCCATGGACGCGCCGCGCACGGCCGCGCGGTGCGCGAGCTCGAGCTTCTCGGTCGAGAGCTTCTCGTTCAACGCCTGGGTGAGGGCGAGCAGGTCGTCGCGCTCCACCTGCAGCTCGAAGGTGCGCCTCATGTGGCGATGGAGCTTGCCCGAGTAGTGCACGATCGCGAAGCAGAAGAAGAGGGCCGCGACTCCCGCGTACCAATGCACCCCGTCGTGCACGAAGAAGAGGTACAGGGCGGTGGGGACCGTGGCCGGGACCGACAGCGCCTCATGGGCGCCCTTGAGCGCCGCGTAGGCCGTCACGGAACCGGCCACGAAGCAGATGATCACCATGAGGGTGAAGAGCTGTGCGTAGAGCGGCCCCTGGGGGAACAGCACGGTGCCCAGGAGGCCCCACTGGATGCCCGCGAGCAGGTTCGCGAACACCATGAGCCGCGCCCAGGTCTCCATCCCCCACGCGGCGGAACGGCGCCGGTAGGCGATCACGAGGAAGGCGCGCACGAACGTGACGAGGGAGGCGAACAGGAACCACACGGCGCCGCGCAACACGTCGCCGGTCTCCACCAGCACGCCCAGGGTGAGGAGCGCCCCGACGTAGGAGAAGCCCGCGGCGGTGGTGGCGAAGCCGTAGATCTGCGCCACCTCGAGCGCCAGCAGCCGGGGGGACGGCCACGACAGGACGGGATCGGGGGCGGTCCCATCGGCATTCGAAGCACGGCGCGCGCTCATGCCGAAGATTGTAGCGCGGCGCGGGAGCGCGCCCCGAGCCTTCCTCTGCCCGCCTAGGGCTCGATCTGCCGGTAGACGGAGCTTGCGATCCTCGACAGCGTGGGCTTGTCCACCTCGCCCGAGAGCGCGTAGCCGCAATCGCGGTCGACCCAGTAGAAGACCGACACGTTGCCCTCGCGGGCGAAACGGAACGCGGTCACGTTCGCGCCCTTGCGGCTGCGCGAGACGTAGAGCGTGAGGCGCTTGCCGGAGGCGTCCTGGTACATGAACTGCGCCACGGGACCTTCAGGCCCCGGAAGCAGCCGTCCGCCCAGGAGCTCGAATCCTTCCCGCGCGAGCACCGGGACCGTGAGCGCCACGTCGAGGCGCTTCGAGAGCCACTTCACCAGGTGGTCCTGCTCCTTCGCGTCCACCTCCACCGGATGGCGCACCTCGGGCGCGTACACGAGGTGGGCGCGCGCGGCGCGCACCGGCAGCGGGGAGTAGGTGGCGACCACCGGCGCGGAGCGGGGCTCGAGCAGCGGAAGCGCCAGGCCGATGGCCACGCCCAGGGTCACGAGGATCGCCGCGCGTGCGTAGTCGAGCCACGCGGGGTGCCGCAGGTACATGCGCGCGGGGATGGGCTCCGTGAGCACCGGGTCGAACTGCCCGTGCAGGCGCGCCTTCAGCTCCGCCAGGTCGCGCTCGTCGTCGAAGGAAGTCATTGCACCACCCTCAATCCCGCCTGGGCCGGCTCGCCGTCCATCGCGCGACGCAGCTTCTCCCGGCCCCGCGAAAGCCGCGACATCACCGTGCCGATGGGAATGCCCAGCGCGCGGCTGACATCGGCGTAGGTCATGTCCTCGAGGGCCACCAGCAGCACCACTTCGCGCTGCTCGGGCGCGATCCGGTCGAGCGCGCGCTGCAGGTCGAGCACGTCGCTGCCGGTCGCGGTGGGCATGGGAGCGGCGATCATCTCCTCGTCGATCTCGACATGGAGCGCGGTCTTGCGGGACTTGAGCTGGTTCACGAATACATTGTGCATGATGGAGAAGAGCCACGCGCGCAGGTCCCCCGGCCGCCAGAGGTGGAACTTGCGCACCGCGCGCTCGAGGGTGTCCTGCACGAGGTCGTCGGCCCCGTCCCGGTCGCCCACCAGCGCCCGCGCGTATCGGCGCAGGTTGGGGATGTACGGGACGATCAGCTCGAAGTCCATGTCCGCTCGAATTCCATCGCTGCTCGAAGTCCGATTCGTCTTCGCCCGGTTTCGGGCGTCACGGCGTCAACAACGCCCGACCCGCCGCGATTCCCGCGAGCGGCCGCCCGCGCGCCGCGTCACGGCAGTGTGCGCTTTCCGCCAGGGGTCGTGAAGGTTGCGGACGGGTCCGGCCCGGCGCGAAATGCGTCGAGGGTGCAGCCCGCGTCCGGCAGCTTCGCGCAAGGATGGGGACCCGCGGTCCACTGGATCAGCGTGGGCACGCGGCCCTCGCACGGAATGCGCCCGTCGCGCGGCACGCCGATGCGCCAGCGGTGCTCGCCGCGCACGAGGTCGAGGACTTCGACCTCCTCGGGATAGTCGAGCAGCGAGCGCTCGATGTCGGCGGTGCGCTCCACCCAGTGGATGAGCGCGGGGCCGCGGGCCAGCCGCTCGCCCATCGCCTGGGAATCGAGGGCGAACCAGCGCGGCCGCGCCGGCGCGGGGGCTTCGGGATCGATCGCGAGCACCTCGAGGAATCGTTCCGGCCCCAGGGAGAGCAGGCGGTTGTGCGTGCCCATGAGGGCGTGCCTGCCGCCGGGCGACATCGATACGCCGAGCCTCTCCTCGACCCACGCCGCGCCCTCCTCGAGCGTGCGCGCGGCGACGACCAGGTGGTCGAGCTCGGTGTCCACGGCGTGCCCGCGCCTAGTCGAGCGTGATGCCCTCGTCGGCCATCACCCGCTTCACGGCGGGGCGGGCCAGGACGCGGTCCATGAGGCGCGCGTAGTTCGCCATGGACTTCACGGAGTAGCCCTGCCGGTTGCCCCACCGATAGAACACGAGCAGGTAGCCGTCGACCACGGTGTAGTGGTTGCCGATCGCCCATTGCCGCCCGGCGAGGAGGCCGTCGATCTCCTTCAGGCAATCGCCGTAGGCGATGCGCGCCCGGGACTTGACCGCTTCCTGGGACGCGGCGTCGTCGGCATAGCGCATCGGGCGGAACAGGTGCGAGTAGGTCGTGTGCACCGTGTTCGAAAGCCACGCCATGGTGGACAGGGCCATCGCCTGGTGCCAGGTGTCCGTGGGCCAGATCTTCCCCTGGCCGAGGCCGCCGGCGAAAAAGGCCATGATCCCCACGTTCTCCGTGAGGACCTTTCCGTCGACCACGGCGGTGGGGACGCGCGCGCGCGGATTGAGCGCGAGATATTCGGGCTTGCGCTGGTCGCCTTCCGCGAGGTTCAGGCGAACGGTCCGGTAGCGCACGTGGAGTTCCTCGAGCGCGATGTGCGATGCGAGCGAGCAGGCGCCCGGTGCGTAGTAGAGCTTGATATCCATGCCGCCTCCTAGAGCCGCGTGATGAGCGACGAGGTGTCCCAGCGGCTGCCGCCCGCCTTCTGCACCTCGGCGTAGTAGCCGTCGACGACCTGCGTGACCGGAAGCTTGGCACCGTTGCGCTTCGCCTCCTCTAGGCAGATGCCCAGGTCCTTGCGCATCCAGTCCACGGCGAAGCCGAAGTTGAACTTGCGCTCGTGCATGGTCTTGCCGCGGTTCTCCATCTGCCACGACTGCGCCGCGCCCTTCGAGATCACGTCGAGCACGAGGTTCGCGTCGAGTCCCGCCTTCTCGGCGAACGCGATGCCTTCGGAGAGGCCCTGCACGAGCCCGGCGATGCAGATCTGGTTCACCATCTTGGTGAGCTGGCCCGAGCCCGATGCCCCCAGGAGCGTCACGGCGCGGCCGTAGGAATCCATCGCGGGCTTCGCACGCTCGAAGGCGGCCGCCACGCCGCCACACATCACCGTGAGCTTGCCGTTCTCCGCGCCCGCCTGGCCGCCGGAGACGGGCGCGTCGATGAAGTCGATCCCCTTCTCCTTCGCGGCCTGGAAGATCCGGCGCGCGGCGTCGGCCGAGGCGGTGGTGTGGTCGACGAGCACCGCGCCGCGCTTCATGCCCGCGAGCGCTCCGTCCTTGCCCAGGGCCACCTCCAGCAGGTCGTTGTCGTTGCCCACGCAGATCATCACGAAGTCGCAGTCTTTCGCGGCGGCCGCGGGCGTGGGGGCGGACCTGCCCCCGTGCTTCGCGACCCACGCCTGCGCCTTCGCCGCCGTACGGTTGTACACCGTCACGTCGAAGCCCTTCGCCTGGAGGTGTCCCGCCATGGGGAAGCCCATCACGCCTAGTCCGCAAAATGCCGCTTTTGCGCTCATCGATCGCTCCTTACGCCAGTTCCCGGTTCACCAGGTTCGGCGGCACGCGCCCTTCGAGCGCGGCCGTCATGTTGTCCATCGCCGTGCGGCACATCGTCATGCGGGTCGCGCGCGAGGCGCTGCCGATGTGGGGCGTCATCACCACGTTCTTCAATTCGAGGTAGCCCGCGTTCACCCGCGGCTCGCCCTCGAACACGTCGATTCCCGCGCCGGCGATGCGCTCGGCCTTGAGCGCTTCCACCAGGGC
>JAAOZZ010000287.1 GCA_012274175.1 Betaproteobacteria bacterium | reverse complement strand
TGCACCGCGCGCCCCCGAAAAGTCCCGCCTGCTGCAGCGCGGGCTCGACGTGTTGCCCGGTGTTGCGATGGCACTCGAGGCAAGCGCGATCCTTCACGTGCTCGAATGCGACCTCGTGGCAGCTCGCGCAGCGCTGCGCGATCGGCTGGTGCGCGAGCAGCAGCGGGCCGGGGTTCCAGACCCGGTCGCCGAGTGCCGCGTGCTGCGAGACCGATCGCCACGGCAGGTCCAGCACGCGCCCGGCGGGCACGAGCAATCCCAGGATCAGCAGTGCCAGCGCGAGGGTCCATGCCGCCCCGCGCTTGGACCATCCGACGGCGGCGAGCGTGGTCCTGGCGGTGCGGGACTGGAAGTCCGGGGCGATCTCCGCGGGCCGCACCAGCTCCACCTCGATCGCTCCGTCGTACCCGGAGGGAGCCGCGACGGACACCAGGCGGTACGGGCCGACCTCGATCGGCTCGCCGGGATTCAGGCGCACCGAGCGCACGCTCTTGCGCGTGATGTTCTGGCTGCCGGCCTCCCCTTCGATGTACACCAGGCCGCCGCGCTGCACGATCATGCCCTGCTCCAGCTGGATGCGCGGATCGGGCAGGTGAATCTCGCAGCTCGCGTTGCGGCCGATGCGCACCCAGTCGGCCACCACGGTCTTCTTCGTCGGGGCGGAACGCACCGCGCCGAGGGACGGGGTTCGATGGATGACGAGCAGCTTCATGCTGTCGCTACCAGTAGATGAACACGGAGATCACGTGCGCCGTGAGCGCGGCGAGCAGCGCGAGGGCGAGGGGCACGTGCACGTAGAGCCACAGGTCGAGGATCGCCTTGTGGCGCAGGTCCCGCCGCGCCCGGGCGAGGAGCTCGTTCTTCTGCAGCAGCAGCGAGAACACTTCCTTGTCGAGCTTGGCCACGTCGCCCGTGAGCCGGCGCGCGAGCCCCGACCATTCCCGCACCGCCGCGGCGGTCGGGCAGTCCCTGTCACGGCCCGAGACCAGGCGCGCCACGCTTCCTCCCAGGCGCGTGCCCGACACCGACCGGTCCACCAGCGCGAAGAGCGTGTCCGGAAGCGACAGGGCCTTCTCGCGCATCTCGCGGTCGAGGTCGCCCACACGAAGGAGGATCGACTCGAGCGTGTCTTCGCCCAGGTTCTCCGTCATCGCGCGCGGCACGCGCAGGTACACGAAGACGCCGTAGAAGCCGCTCGCCACCACCAGCAGCATGAGCACGTAGGCGAGCGTATGGATGTTCCAGCCGAGCTGGAATCCGGTGTGCAGCGTGGCCACCACGACGAGCGCGGTGCCGAGGTATACGTGGGCCGACAGCCACCCCTGGACCGTGCCCACGTTGGATCGGTAGCGGCGCTTGCGCACGCCGTACCAGAGCAGCCACAGGATAAGGAGCGTGCCGATGGTGCCCAGCGTGTAGCCGAGCCAGGTGCCTCCATAGGGCTCGATCGGCGGGTCGTGCCAGAGGTACACGGCAGCGGCGAGGGCCGAGAGCGCGCCGGCGATCTTGAACCAGCGGAACCGCGCGTACTCGAGGATCGAGTAATGCCTCACCTATGGGCCGCCCAGATTGTAGGGGCCCCATTCTAGCCAACGCGTCGCAAACGCGTTAGCGGCGAATTCGGCAGACTTTTTGCGCCAGGGGCTCCCTTTTCGGGTAAACGGGCTTCGTTTGCGCTATCTCAAACGGGCGCAGGGGGGCGGCTTCGGTATAATTTGGCCTCACGATTCAAAAGCTTCTTGCCCCTTCTCGATGCTCGTCTTCTGGCTTTTGGCCACGCTCATGACTGCCGTGGCGCTCGCATTCGTACTGGTACCGCTCCTGCGCTCACGTCCCGCCGCCGGCCCCAGCGCCGTCGAGGTCAACCTCGAGGTGCTGCGCGGACAGCGCCGCGAGATCGAGGCCGACCTCGCCAACGGCACGCTTCCGGCGGACGCCCGCGAGGAGGTCCTCGCCGAGCTGGTGGATCGCGCGCAAGGCGACCTGGAAGCCGCGCCCGGCGGCCCCGCTGCGCCGCGCAAGCCCTGGATAGCGGCAGCCGTGTCGGCGATCGCGATTCCCGCCATCGCCTTCGGCGTCTACCATGCGGTGGGCATGCCGTACGCAAGCGACTCGAGCGTGGCCAGCCACGAAGGCGCACCGATGGACCAGCGCCAGATCGCCGCCATGGTCGATCGTCTCGCGAGCAAGGTTCGCGATCGCCCCGACGACGCGCAGGGCTGGGCGCTCCTCGCCCGCTCCGAGGCGGCGCTCGGCCGTTTCAAGGAGGCTGCGGGCGCCTACGAGCATCTGAGCAAGCTCACCCCCGGCGATCCCCAGGTGCTCGCGGATTATGCGGACGCCCTCGGCATGTCCCAGGGCCGATCCCTGGCGGGACGTCCCAGCGAGCTCATCCAGCAGGCCCTTGCCGTCGACCCGAAGCATCCCAAGGCCCTGGCGCTCGCCGGCACCGCGGCGCTCGACGCGGGCGACTTCAAGGGCGCGGAGGGGTATTGGCAGACCCTCGCCGACGAGCTGCCTCCGGGTTCCGACGACGAGGCCCAGGTGCAGTCCTTCCTCGGCGAGGTGCGCGAGCGAGCCGCGGCCGCGGGACATCCGTTGCCCGCTTCCGCGCCCCCGGCGAGCACCGCCGCGAAGCCGAAAGCCGTCGCCTCCGCTGGACCGAAAGCCGAGGTGGCCGCGGGATCCGCCACCGGTTCCGCGCCCGCCTCCGGTTCCGTCACCGGATCGGTCGCCCTCGGAGCCGCCGTCGCCTCGAAGGTGCAGGGCACGGACACGCTCTTCATTTTCGCGCGCGCCGAGAACGGGCCGCGCATGCCGCTCGCCGTGGTGCGCGGCACCGCGAGCCAGCTGCCGATGCGATTCGCCCTGGACGACTCCCAGGCCATGGCGCCGAACATGAAGCTCTCGGGCGCCGCGGCGGTGCGCATCGAGGCGCGCATCTCGCGCTCGGGCAATGCGATCCCGCAGCCGGGAGACCTGGTCGGGACGAGCGCCGTGGTGAAGCCCGGGGCGCGCGGAGTGAATATCATCGTGGACAAGGTGGTGCCGTGAGCGCCGCGCGCCTCTCGGCCCGGGGACTGGCATGCTCCCGGGGCCTGGCGCGCCTCTTCCGCGACGTGTCGTTCGAGGTCGGCGCAGGCGAATGGCTCGCGCTGCGCGGCGCGAACGGCAGCGGCAAGACCACGCTCCTGCGCTGCGTGGCGGGCCTCACGCGGGTGGATGCGGGCGAAGTGTTCTGGGACGGCGAGTCCACGAGGGCCGACTCCGGCGCCTTTCGCGCGAACCTCCTCTATGCGGGCCACCTGCCGGGCATCAAGGACGACCTGTCCGCGGAGGAGAACCTGCAGGGCTCCCTCGCGCTGCGCGGCGTAGCCGTAAGCACCAAGGCGATCGAGGGCGCGCTAGCGGAAGTGGGCCTCGCCAAGCGCCGGCGTCTGCCGGCGCGAAGGCTCTCCGCGGGACAGCGCCGGCGCATCGGCCTCGCGCGCCTCGCCCTCGATCCGGCGGCGTTCTGGGCGCTCGACGAGCCGCTCACCGCCCTCGACGACGAAGGCCAGCGCCTCTTCGGCCGGCTGCTCGAGCGCCACCTCGCCGCGGGGGGCCTCGCCCTCATGGCCACCCACCACGACCTGGCCCCCGCGCCGGCCCGGGTGATGAGGATCGGCGAGTGAACGTGGCCGCCGCACCGATGGGCGCCTCGCCACACCCGGGCTCCTTCGCCGCCGGCTTCGCCTGGTCGTTCTCGCGCGACTTGAAGCTCTCGGTGCGCCATCCCGGCGAGACCATGCTGGTGATCGCGTTCTTCGTCCTCGTCGCATCGCTATTTCCCCTCGGCGTGGGCGCCGAGCCGCAGCTGCTGCAGCGCATCGGGCCCGGCGTGATCTGGGTGTGCGCGCTGCTCGCCGCCTTCCTTTCGCTTCCGGGCATGTTCGCCTCCGACTACGCCGACGGCTCGCTCGAGCAGATGACGCTCTCGCCCCTGCCCATGCCCGGATGGGCGAGCGGCAAGATCGCGGCCCACTGGGTCGCCACGGGACTGCCGCTCACGGTGCTTTCCCCGCTGCTGGGCCTGCAGTACGGCCTTACCGCGGACACGCTCCTTGCGCTCGCCTGCGCGCTCGCCATCGGGACCCCGGTGCTCTCGCTGCTGGGAGCGGCGTGCACGGCGCTCGCCCTGGGCGCCCGCGGCGGGGGGATGCTGCTGGCGCTCCTCGCTCTGCCGCTCTTCGTGCCGGTGCTGGTCTTCGGAGCGGGCGCCGCGGAGGCGCAGGCCTCGGGGCTTTCCGCGGCGCCCCACCTGTCGATCCTGGGCGCGGGGCTGATCCTCGCCGTGATGGGATTGCCCCCGGCGGTGTGCGCGGCCGTGCGCATCGCGATGGACTGAAGATGAACTGGTTCTTCTTCGCCTCGCCCTCCACCTTCTATCGCCTCGCGGGGCGGATGGCGCCGTGGTTCTTCGCGCTGGCCGCCGTCCTCGGCGCGGCGGGCCTCTACGTGGGCCTGGTGGTAGCTCCCACCGACGCCCAGCAAGGCGAGGTCTACCGCATCATCTTCATCCACGTGCCGGCCTCGTGGATGTCGATGTTCATCTACTTCGTGATGGCCTGCTACGGGGCGGTGTCGCTCACCTTCAACACGCGGCTCGCGGCGATGATGGCCCGCGCGCTCGCCCCCACGGGCGCGATGTTCACGTTCGTGGCGCTCTGGACGGGCTCCTTCTGGGGGCGTCCCACCTGGGGCACCTACTGGGTGTGGGACGCGCGCATCACCTCGGAGCTCGTGCTGCTCTTCCTCTACTTCGGGTTCATCGCGCTCGCCAACGCGTTCGAGGATCCGCGCCGGGGGGACCGCGCCGCGGCTCTGCTCGCGCTGATCGGACTGGTGAACCTGCCGATCATCTATTTCTCGGTGCTGTGGTGGAATACGCTCCACCAGGGCTCGAGCGTGAAGCTCACGGGCTCGACGATGCACATCGCCATGCTCTGGGGCATGCTGCTCATGGCGTTCTCGTTCTGGATGTACTCGATCGGCGCCTCGCTCACGCGGGTGCGCGCGATCATCCTGGACCGGGAGCGGCGGACCCACTGGGTGCGGGGGCTCGCCACGTGAAGCCGCACGAGTTCTACATCTGGATGTCCTACGGAATGACCGCGATCGCGGTGCTCGTGGAGATCGTCGCGCTGCGCATCCGCCGCGTGCAGTCCCTGCGGCGAATCGAAGAGGAGAGAGACCTTGAAGCCCAGGACTAAGCGCGCACTGTGGATCGTCTCGGGGCTCGCCGCCCTGGGTGTGGC
>JAAOZZ010000286.1 GCA_012274175.1 Betaproteobacteria bacterium | reverse complement strand
GGAATCGGGGACAGACGCCGATTTCCCTGAAATGGGGGTCTGTCCCCGATTTTCAGAAGGTGGCGCGCAGGAGGATGCGGAAGCTGCGGGGCTCGGCGGGGTGGAAGAGGAAGTTGCGGGTGGTGCCGGCCGTGGTGCTCCAGAGCCGCGAGGTCTCGAAGTAGCCGAGGTCCGTCATGCGCTCGTCGAACACGTTGAAGACATCGAACGTAAGCCGCGTGGAGGAGGTGAGGCTGCGCGAGAAGCGCGCGTTCACGAGCGAGGTCGAGCGCCAGCGCACCGACTCGTCCTCCACCAGCTGGCGCTGGCCGAGGTAGCTCACGAAGAGGCTGGCGCTCCAGCCGTCCGGGGAACGCAGCGTGGCGCCCGCGAGCGCCCGGGGAGCGGGAGCCCTGTCGCCCAACGTGCCCGCGGCCGGACGCATCGACGCGGCGCTCAACTCGAGCGAGAGCCAGTGGAAGGGCTCGTAGCGCAGGCCCGCGCGCACGCCGAGCGCCGAGGCGGGTTCGAGCACGGCGCCGGCATCGCGGCGCCATCCCATCCGGTCCACGGGCTGCGCATCCACGAAGAGCGAAGCGTGCGCGCCGGCCCCGAGCGCCAGGCCTGCTCCATCCAGACCATGGGCCGCAGCGCTCTCGTAGGCGAAGGCCGATGCGGCGAGGCACGCCGCAGCCACGATTTGTAATCTCCCTGGCGACACCGGGAAACACTAGCACATGCCTAGCGGCCGCGGGGTGGGCTCGCGGCCGCGTATTACTTGACCTTCACCCAGGTCGCCTGCAGCCAGTTGTCGGCGCGGTGGATCACTTCCACATTCGAGCGCGACGCCCACGGGATCACCTGGATGTGCAGCGGGATGGTGAAGACGTGGTCGTGGAAGTACTGCATCGCCTTGTCGATCGTCTGCTGGCGGTGCTTCGGGTCCGTGTCGCCCTTGGCGCTGTCGATCATGGCGTCGAACTCGGCGTCCTTGTAGTTGCCCCAGTTGTAGTCGCCGTCGCCCTGGTCGTTGCGCGAGTGCAGGACGGGCTGCAGGGTGAAGATCGCGTCGGTGGTGGCACCGCCCCAGCCCAGCATGCAGAAGCTGATATCCATGCGCTGCGCCTTGGGGAAGTACTGGGCGCGCGGGATCGCGTTCACCTTCACCTTCACGCCGATCTTGGCGAGCATGCCCGCCACCGCGATGCAGATCTTCTCGTCGTTGATGTAGCGGTTGTTGGGGCAATCCATGCCGAGCTCGAAGCCGTTCGGATAGCCGGCCTCCGTGAGCAGCTTCTTCGCCGCCTTCACGTCATAGGGGAAGCGCTTGTCCATCGACTTGGGAATGCCCGCGGCCTCGGGATTGGGCAGGTTGATCGCGGTGGGCACCGAGAGCCCCCGCATGACCGCGCGATGGATCGCGTTCACGTCGATCGCCTGGTAGAAGGCCTTGCGCACGCGCAGGTCCTTGAACGGGTTCTTGCCCTTCACGTTCGAGTACAGCAGCTCGTCGCGGGCCTGGTCCATCTCGAGGAAGATGATGCGATTCTCGCGCCCCTCGTACACGTGCACCTTCTTGTCCTTCTTCAGGCGGTCGATGTCCTGCACGTCGGGGTCGAGCACGAAGTCGAGGTCGCCGGAGAGCAGCGCGGCGATGCGCGTGGCGCCCTGCTTGACCGGGGTGTAGACGATCTCGTCCACGTTGCTGTCCCAGTATTCCTTGCCCGCCTTGAGCCCCCACCAGTCCGGGTTCTTCTTGAAGACGCTCTTCACGTCGGGCTGGCGCGACACGAGGATGTAGGGCCCGGTGCCCATGGCGTTCCTCGAGGTGTAGCTCTCTTCCTGGTGCGTGAAGTCCTGGGTGTTCACCGCGTTGTTCTTCTCGCACCAGGCCTTGCTCATCATGAAGAGGCTGTTGGCGAGCATCTCGAGCATCACCGGGTTGGGCACCGGGGTGGTGAACTCGACTGTGTGGTCGTCGATCTTCTTCGCCATGCCCACGGCGTTGCCGTAGACGCGGAAGTTCGAGGTCGGCCCCTGCAGGCGCTTCATGGAGAACACCACGTCGTCGGCGGTGAAGTCGCTTCCGTCCTGCCACTTCACGCCGCGGCGCAGGTTGAAGATCCACGTGGTCGGGCCCGTCTGCTTCCAGGATTCGGCGAGCCCCGGGAGGATCTGGAGCTTCTTGCCCCGCAGCACGAGCGACTCGTACACCTGGCCGTTGATCGAGTTGGTGAGCAGCTCGTTCTGGGCCATGGGGTCGGCGGTGAGGTAATCGCCCTGGCTCGACCAGCGCAGGGTCTTCGCGTCGGCGAGGGGAGAAGCGAGGATCAGCGCGGCGGCGGCGAGCGCCGGAAGAAAGCGTTGCATGGACACCTCCCGGTAGGCGAGGCGACAATGATATCCCCACTCTCGCGCGGCGTATAATTTCAGGTTCTCCGGAGGTGAATGCCATGAATGCCATCGTCAAGGACCGCGCCGCCGTGCCGGCGCTCAAGGATCCCGGGCTGTTTCGCGAGCGCGCCTATGTGGACGGCGCGTGGGTCGAGGCCGACGGCCGCGGCCGCCTCGAGATCGACAACCCCGCCGACGGCATGCTCCTGGGCACCGTGCCCAACATGGGTGCGGCGGAGACGCGCCGGGCGATCGCGGCCGCCAACGGGGCGCTGCCCGCGTGGCGCGCGCTCCCCGCCAAGGAGCGCTCGAAGATCCTGCGCAGGTGGTACGACCTCATCATGGCCAACGTCGACGACCTGGCGCTGCTGCTCACCACCGAGCAGGGCAAGCCGCTCGCCGAGGCGAGGGGCGAGATCGCCTACGGGGCTTCCTTCGTGGAATGGTTCGCCGAGGAAGCCAAGCGCGTGTACGGCGACGTGATCCCCAGTCCCACCAACGACCGGCGCCTCATCGTGCTGAAGCAGCCCATCGGGGTCTGCGCGGCCATCACGCCGTGGAACTTTCCCCACGCGATGATCACCCGCAAGGTGTCGCCGGGCCTCGCCGCGGGATGCACGTTCGTGCTGAAGCCCGCGGAGCAGACGCCGTTCTCGGCGCTGGCGCTCGCGGAGCTTGCGGAGCGCGCGGGCATTCCGAAGGGGGTGCTCAACATCATCACGGGCGAGCCGGTGGCCATCGGCCAGGAGGTGTGCGCCAATCCGATCGTGCGCAAGGTGACCTTCACCGGCTCGACGGAAGTGGGCCGCATCCTCATGCGCCAGAGCGCGGACACGATCAAGAAGCTCTCCCTCGAGCTGGGCGGCAACGCGCCGTTCATCGTGTTCGACGACGCGGACCTGGACGCCGCCGCCGAGGGTGCGCTCGCCTCGAAGTACCGCAACGCGGGCCAGACCTGCGTCTGCGCCAACCGCATCTACGTGCAGGACGCGGTGTACGACGCGTTCGCGGCCAAGCTCACGGAGAAGGTGCGCGCGCTCAAGGTGGGACGCGGCACGGAGCAGGGCGTGACCGTGGGACCGCTCATCGACGAGCAGGGCCTGGCGAAGGTGGAGGACCACGTCGCCGACGCCGTGAGGCAGGGCGCCAAGGTGGTGCTCGGCGGCAAGCGGAGCGCCCTCGGCGGGCGCTTCTACGAGCCCACGGTCATCACCGGGATGAGCTCCGCCATGAAGGTGGCGCGGGAGGAGACCTTCGGTCCCGTGGCGCCGCTCTTCCGCTTCAAGGACGATTCCGAGGCGATCGCCATGGCCAACGACAGCGAGTTCGGGCTGTGCGCCTATTTCTATTCCCGCGACGTGGGACGCATCTTCCGCGTGGCCGAGGCGATCGAGTCGGGGATCGTCGGCGTGAACGTGGGCATCATCTCCAACGAGGTCGCGCCCTTCGGCGGGGTGAAGCAATCGGGCCTCGGACGCGAAGGCTCCAAGTACGGCATCGAGGACTTCCTCGAGATCAAGTACGTCTGCCTGGGCGGCATCCAGTAGGGCGGTGGCTCTTCCGGCATCGCTCCCGGCCGCGCGCGTCGCGGGGCCAGCGCAGGCGCATTTCCATCGCTCTTCCTCAAGGAGGCATTCTTGAAATTCCTGTCCGTCCTCGCATTCGCATCCGTCGCCGTCCTGTCCGCCTGCGCGACGGCCTCGGAATCCCCGCCCGCGGCCGTGGCGGCCGCCGCGAAACACGACTGCAAGCCCCCGCCCCACGAGCTGGTGGTGAAGGATTTGGAGCCGGGCAAGGGCGATCCCGCGCGCTTCCGCACCGCGGTGCTGGTGGGCTACACCGGGTGGCTCTACGACGGCTGCGCGAAGGACCTGAAGGGCGCCGAGTTCGACAGCTCCCGCGGGCGGGCCACGCCGTTCGGTTTCATGGTCGGCGTCGGGCGGGTGATCCGCGGATGGGACGAAGGCGTGATCGGCATGAAGGAAGGCGGCAAGCGCCTGCTCGTCATCCCCTCCGACAAGGGCTACGGGCTCACCGGCTCGCCGCCGAAGATCCCTCCCAACGCGGCCCTCGTGTTCGAAGTCGAGCTCGTGAAGATCCTCGCGCAGCCTCCGGCCCAATGAAGATCGCGAGCTCGAGCTTTGCCGACGGCGGCGTGATACCCGCGGAATTCGCGTTCTGCGCCCCGGATCCCAAGACCCACGTCACGCTTTCGAAGAACCGCAATCCGCAGCTTGCGTGGCGCGACGCGCCCGCGGGGGCGAAGTCCTTCGCGATCGTCTGCCACGATCCCGACGTGCCCAGCCGCGGCGACGACGTGAACCAGGAAGGCCGCGAGGTCCCCGCGTCGCTCGCGCGCGTGGACTTCTTCCACTGGGTGCTGGTGGACCTTCCCGCCTCGATCCCGTCGGTGGCCGCGGGCGAGTTCTCCTCGAGCGTGGTGGCGCGCGGCAAGCCCGGCCCCGAAGCGCCCCACGGCGCGCGCCAGGGCATCAACGACTACACCGGCTGGTTCGCCGCCGACCCGCAGATGGCGGGCGACTACTACGGCTACGACGGCCCCTGCCCGCCGTGGAACGACGAGCTGCCCCACCGCTACGTCTTCACGGTGTACGCGCTCGACGTGGCGCGCCTCCCGGTGCAGGGCGCGTTCGGAGGCTCGGACGTGCGCAAGGCGGTCCAGGGCCACGTCCTCGCCCAGGCCTCGATCACCGGGCGCTACGCGCTCAACCCGGCGGTCAAGCTCTAGCCCCGGGCGGGCGCCATGGCGAGCGCGACGCGCAGGGCGCTGCTGGCGGGTATGCTCGCCGCGGGCATGGCCGCGAGCGCGAGGAGCGCCGATTCGCCGTGGTCGCGCCTTCGCCGCGGCGGCCTGGTGCTGCTGGTGAGGGCGGGCGCGCTCGATCCCGTCGGCGAGCGGCTGCGCACGGAGCGCGTCCCGATCGAGCGCGTGTACGCGAGCCCCGACGGGAGTTGCCGCGGGAACGCGCTCGCCGCCTTTGGCCGCGCCGACGAATGGACCGCGCTCGCCGCATTCGGCGACGATCCCGTGCGCCAGTCCGACGAGACGCAACGGGTACGCAAGCGCATCGGCAACTACTCCAGCCGTGCGCTGCGCGGCAACGTGGTGATGGTCACCCATCGCGCCAACATCGCGGCACTCACCGGCATCGCTCTGGCCGAAGGCGAGGTGCTGCTGGTGAAGCCCGACGGATGCTGCGGCGTGCGCAGGGTCGAGCGCCTGCGACCCTGAGACTTACCGGAAGGCGATGAGCCCCCCGCAGCAGACCACGCTCGCCCAGAGCAGGAGCGAGGCGATCGCCGAGAGCCGCGCATCGAGGGGCGCGGGGACGTCCACGTCCCACGCCTTGACGCCCGGGAAGGGCCCGGTGAGGAAGTAGGCCGCGTTCATCGCCGCGGCGAGGATCAGGGCCATCTTGAGCTTGAACACCGGGCTGCCCAGCAGCTGGTCGGCGTGCACCGCGTACATCGCGAGCCCCGTCGGCACGATCACCACGAGGGCGG
>JAAOZZ010000285.1 GCA_012274175.1 Betaproteobacteria bacterium | reverse complement strand
CGCTCACCTGGGACGGCCTGAACGGCATCGAGCAGATCGTCGAGCTGGTGGCCAACCTGCGCAACTTCTCGCGCATCGACCGCAGCCGGGTGGCGAGCTTCAACGTGAACGACGGCGTGGTGGCCGCCCTGCTCATCGCGCGCCCGATGCTGCGGCGCATCGACGTGGAGAAGCGCCTGGGCGACGTGCCCGCGATCACCTGCGCGCCGTCGCAGGTGAACCAGGTGCTGCTGAACCTCATCACCAACGCCGTGCAGGCGATCGACAAGCCGCGCGGCCACATCTCGATCTCCACCCACAGCGCCGGCACCGGCATGGTCGCGATCGAGGTGACCGACAACGGCCGCGGCATTCCCGCCGAGGCGCTGCCCCGCATCTTCGATCCCTTCTTCACCACCAAGGAGCCCGGCAAGGGCACGGGGCTGGGCCTGTCCATCGCCTACAAGATCGTCTCCCAGCACGGCGGGCGCATCGACGTGCATTCCCTGGTGGACGTGGGCACGACCTTCACGGTCACCCTTCCCGTGCAGCCGCCCGTGGAGCTCGAGGCCGCCGAGGCCGGGCAGGGAGCGATGGCATGAACGTACCCGAGCGCATCGCCCGCTACGAGGTGCGCGAGCTCCTCGGCAAGGGCGCGTCGGGCGCCGTCTACCGCGGCTTCGACGAAGGCATCCAGCGCCCGGTCGCGCTCAAGGTGGTGGCCAAGAGCGCCATCGCCGCGGGCGACCTCGAGCCCGAGCTCGCGCGCTTCCGCCGCGAGGCCCAGGCCGCGGGGCGCATCTCCCACCCGCGGGTGGCCGCCATCTACGACTTCGTCGAGACCGACGAGCTCGCCTGCATCGTGATGGAGCTGGTCGAAGGCAAGTCGCTCGCGCTGCGCCTGCAGGAAGCGTCCCTCTACGATTTCGGGGACGCATGGAATGTCGCGCGCCAGGTCCTCGACGGACTCGCCCATTGCCACGGGCAGGGCGTCTTCCACCGCGACCTGAAGCCCGCCAACATCCTCGTGAACGACGACGGGCGCATCAAGATCACCGATTTCGGCGTGGCGCGCCTGGACACCTCGAGCCTCACGCAGGCCGGAGACGTCCTGGGCACGCTGCACTACATGTCGCCGGAGCAGTGCCGCGGCGAGAGCGCCACGGCCACGAGCGACCTCTACCAGGTGGCGGTCGTCGTCTACGAGCTCATCACCGGCGAGCGGCCCTTCGACGGCAAGCCCGCGGAGATCCTGCGCAAGGTGCTGGGCGAGCCGCCCGCGGATCCCTCGACCCTCAACCCGGACGTCACCGCCGAGCTGGACCAGGTGCTCGCCCGCGGCCTCGCCAAGGATCCGGCGCGGCGCTTCGCCTCGGCGCGGGAATTTTCCACCGCGCTCCAGGCGGCCTTCGGCGTCTCCGACGGGCCCCTGCGCGACGCGTCCCTGCCCACCTTCGTCGCCGCCCGCGACGCGCGCGACGCGCGCGTGCTCTTCGTCGACGACGACGAGCGCATCTTGAACGCGATGCGCGCGATCTTCCGCAACCGCCACCAGGTCTTCACCGCCCGCAGCGCCACCCACGCGCTCGAGCTGATCCGCCGCTTCGGCATGCACGTGGTCGTGGCCGACCAGCGCATGCCCGGGATGACGGGCGTGGAGCTGCTGCGCGAGGTGAAGGCGATCGCCCCCGGGGCGGTACGCATGCTGCTCACGGGCTACTCGGACCTCGCCGCGATCGTGGGCGCGGTGAACGAATGCGAGATCTTCCGCTACCTGCGCAAGCCCTGGGACAACGCCCGGCTCGAGGCCGACGTGGCCGACGCGGTGGCGATCGCGCTCGAAGTCGAGCAGGGCGAAGGCCGGGAGACCGCGCCGCGCCGCGGAGGTGCGGCGGTGCTCGTGATCGAGCCCGAGCCGGACCTGGCCGGGGGGCTGCAGCACCTGCTGGGGGGCTCGGCCACCGTGCTGCTCGCGCAATCGCGCATCGAGGCGGAGGGCAAGCTCGCGAGCCACGACGTGGGCGTGATCGTGGCCCCCATGGCGGCGACCGACGAGGGCCTCGCCGCGTTCCTCGCGGGACTGCGCGCGCGCCACCCGGAGCTGCTTTCCATCGTGGTCACCGACGCTCCCGATTCCGAGGCGGTGATCGAGCTCATCAACGAGGCGCACATCTACCGCTTCCTCACCCGCCCGCTCGACGCCGACCACCTGCGCAGCCAGGTCGAGGCGGCGCTCAGGTGGCACGCGATGCTCGGAAGCGGCCCGGCGCGCGGCGTTCCGGGCGATCCCGGCAGCTCCTCAACGGGCGCCGCGGGCCTCGTCGAGCGCATCCGCGGTCTTCCAGGACGTTTTTTCGCGCGCGCCCGCTAGCCACGACTCGAGGGCCGCGGCGTCCATCGGGCGCGCGAAGAGGTATCCCTGGGCCACGTCGCAGCCGAAGCGGCGCAGCTGTGCCAGCTCGTGCTCCGTCTCCACGCCCTCGGCCACCACGGCGAGCCCCAGGTTGTGGCCCAGCTCGATGGTCGAGCGCACGATGGCGGCGTTGCGGTGGTCGGCCTCCATGCCGCTCACGAACGTGCGGTCGATCTTCAGCTCGTTCACCGCGAGCTGCTTGATGTAGCCCAGGGACGAGTAGCCGGTGCCGTAATCGTCGATGGAGGTGGCCACGCCCATCTCGCGCAGCTTGCGCAACGTCGACTGGGCGCTCCTCGGATCGTCCATGAGCGCGCTCTCGGTGATCTCCAGGCAGAGCATGCCGGCGGGAAGCTGGGCCTCGGCGAGGGCGGCGAAGATGAACTGCACCAGCGCGTCTTCCTGGCGCAGGTCCCGAGCCGAGATGTTGACCCCCATGCACAGGTGCAGCCCCAAGTGGTGCCAGCGGCCGCACTGCTCGATGGCGTGCGCGAGCACCCACTGGGTGATCGCGCCGATGTAGCCCGTCTGCTCGGCGAAGCCGATGAACTCCGAGGGCGGCACGAATCCGCGCTGCGGATGGCGCCAGCGCACGAGCGCCTCCACGGAGGTCACGCGATCCTCGGCGAGGCCGATCTTCGGCTGGTAGTGCAGCACGAGCTCGCCCGCCTCCACGGCGTGGCGCAGCTCGCCCAGGAGCGTGAGGTATTCCTGCCGGCGCTCGTGGTGGGCCGGGTCGTACACCTCGCAGCCGGTCTTGCCGCGCTTGGCGATGTACATGGCCACGTCGGCCGCGCTGAGGAGCGAAGCCGCGTCCTCGCCGTGCTCCGGGAAGCAGGCGATGCCGATGCTCGCCGCGATGTCCATGGTCTGCCCCTCGACCACGAGCGGGGCATCGAGGGCGCGGAAGATCTTGTCGGCGACCACGCGCGGGGCGTGCTGCGAGCCGCCCGTGGCGAGGAGCACGCCGAACTCGTCCCCGCCCAGGCGCGCCACCACGTCGGAATCCCGCAGCGCCCCGCGCATCCGCGCGCCCACCTCTCGCAGCGCCCGGTCGCCCACCGGGTGTCCCAGCGTGTCGTTGATGGCCTTGAAGCGGTCCATGTCGATCACGAGCACCGCGAGGGGCTGGGCGGCGCGCCGGGCCGTGCGCACTGCTTGCTCCAGCTGCTGGTTGAACATCGCGCGGTTGGGCAGGCCCGTGAGGACGTCCTCGTAGGCGAGGCGCAGGATCTCGCGCTCGCGGCTCACGATGCCGTCGAGCATGTGGTTGAAGCTCACGGCGAGCTGCCCGATCTCGTCGCGCTGGCCCACGTCCACGTGGCGCGCGTAGTCGCCCTGCTGCACGCGCGCGGCCGCCTCCGCCAGGCGCTGCACCGGACGTGTGATGCTGCGCGCGATGATGAGGCTGCCCGCCACCAGCAGGGCGAGCCCGGCCGCCGAGAGCCAGAAGAACGCCGTGCTGATGCGGCGGAAGGGCGCGAGCCCCTCCTCGACCGACCTTTGCACTACCGCGAGCACGGGCACGCCTCCCGCCGCGGCAAGCGAGGTAACCCGCGTCTCGTAGTCGGACCCGGCCACGTCCAGCTCCCGCACCCGGGGCGAGGAGGCGTCCGCGCTCCCGAGGACGCGGGAAGCGCGGCGCGCAGCGCCGGCGATAGCGTCGAGGCGTGCACGCGCCAGCGGCCGTCGGACGCGCGGCTCAGGAACGACACCTCGAGGCCGGTCGACGCCCGGAGCTCCCGCGCGAGCACGTCGTCCACCTGGAAGGCGAGCGCCACCAGGGCGATGGGCTCCGGGGCGAGCACCGGCACCACCACCAGCTGGTAGATGCGCCCGTCGAGGGCCACGATGGCCGAGCTCTTGCCCGTGGCGAGCGCGGCGTCCACCAGCGCGGGAAAGACGTAGGGCTTGCCCACCCGCGCCTCGTCCTGGGTGTCGGCCCGCACCGTGCGGTCGAGGGAGATGAGCGTCATCACGTTGGCGCCGGCGCGCGCCCCGTGGTTGCGCAGCACCGAGAGGATCGTCCCGGTGCTGTTGGTGGCCACGGCCTGGCGGAACGCGAAGTCCGCCGAGAGGATCGCCGCTCCCTGCTCGAGGCGGGACTGGTTCTGCTCGAGGAGCCGGCCGAAGATGCGTTCGCCTTGCTGCAGGGAGCGGTCGATGGTCTCGCGGGCGATCTGGGAGTTGGCGCGGATCACGAGGTACGCGCCCACGCCCTGCACCAGCACCAGCAGTACTACGAAGAAGATCACGATGCGCGCGCCCAGGCCCGCGAGCCCGGGAGGCGCATAGGCGCCGCGCTCGGGCGCCACCCTCAATACCTCGAGCGGTCGAGCGGCGGCTTGTACTTCACCGCGCGCGGCTTCGGGTCGATGGCGAATTCGAGGCGCTGCGCGGCGGACGCGGCGAGCGGCACGGTGCGCGCGGCGGCCGCGGCCCGCTCGCGCGGATGCCACGCATGCACCTCGTACGTCCCGGCGGGCAGGTCGCGCAGGACGGCCTCGCCGAGCGCGTCGGTGCGCGCGAAATAGGGCGTGGGCACCACCAGCACGTAGGCGATCATCCAGTCGTGGATGTTGCAGCCGAGGGTCACCACGCCCGGCTTGTCGAACAGGATCCGGCTGGGCGACTTGCCGGTGTAGAGCTTGATCTCGAAGCTCTTCGCGGGCGAGAACGAATACACGTGGTGCATGATCGGGTCGCGGTTGGGAAAGGTGATCGTGGTGCCCTCCTCCACCACGGTCACGTAGGGCACGAACTCGCGGTCCGCCTGCTCGATGGCCACCGTGGGGCGCGGGCCCCGGGGATCGGCTCGTCCTCCGGCGGGCAGCGCGTACACCGCCGCGTCGGCCACGCCCTTGCCCGAGGCGTCGAGCACCCGCGCCTCGAGGGAAGCGGCGCGAGAAAGCGTCGCACCGGCGCAAGCGACGAGGATCGCGAGGATCGTCTGCGGTCTGGACATCGCGGGCAAACGGCGGGAGACTTCGGCGATGGGCCGGTGGAAGAGGTGCTGCATTGTATCGCTGCTGGGAGCGTTTTCCGCGGCGCGCGCCCTCGCCGACGATTCCCTCGCGGAAGCACCCTTCGGCCTCGCCGATGCCATCGCCCACGGCCGCCTCACGCTCGAGCTGCGCCCGCGCTACAACCGCATCGACGAGACCGACAAGCCGGACCGCACCGAGGGGGTCACCACGCGGGCGATCATCGGGTGGCGCACCGCGCCCTGGAACGGCCTGCGCGCGACCCTCGAGGCGATCGACGCCGACCACATCGGGTCGAAGCGCTTCAACGACGACGGGGCGCAGTTCGCCTCTTCCCCCTACCCGCTGCTGCCGGACCCGCGCTACGCGGGGCTGAATCGCGCGTGGATCGAGTACGACGCGCCCGGCGCCACGCGCCTGCGCGTGGGCCGGCAGCGCGTGCGCCTGGGCAACCAGCGCTGGGTGAGCGACAACGATTTCCGCCAGGTCCCGCAGCTCTTCGACGGCGTCGAGGTCGTCAACACGGCGCTCTCCGGCACCGAGCTTTCCGCGGGGCGCTATTGGCGCGTACGCACCACCTCGGGCGACCTCGACTCCCTGCGGCTCACGCTCGTGCGCGCGGCGTGGAATCCCGCTCCCGGGCAGTCGCTCTCGGCCTACGGCGTCTTCCACGACCAGGCGCAGAACGGGGCTTCCACGGGTTTCGCCGACAACTCCTATCGCGTGAGCGGCGTTCGCGCCGAAGGCTCGGTCGCGCGCTTCGGTGGCGTGGAGATTCCCTACGAGGCGGAATACGCGTGGCAGAAGCCCTACGCGGGAGGAGACTCCCGCATCGACGCGCGCTACTGGCGTGCGGGACTGGGGGCGGCGGCGCGCGACTGGACCGTGCGCTACGACCAGGAAGTGAAGGGAAGCAACGGGGGCGTCTACGGCGCCCAGATGCCGCTCACGGATTTCTACGCGCTCAACGGCTGGACGCTGCATTTCTTCAATACGCCCGCCCGCGGGCTCGTGGATCGCTGGGTCACGCTGCGCTGGTCGAGGGCGGGTTGGACGCTCTATGGCGAGTCGCACCGGTTCCGCTCGGATTTCGGCGGCCTCGATTACGGCCGCGAGCAGGACCTGGGCCTCACCTACGCGTTCGAAGACGACATCGTCGCGCGGCTGCAGTACGCGCGCTACGACTCCGGCGCGGGCGCCCCCGAGGCGCGCGTGCGCAAGACCTGGCTCACGTTCACCTACGCCTACTGATGCCGATCCCCAAGGGCGAGCTCGCCCAGCTGAAGCGCGCCAAGGAGATCCTCGAGAACCCCGGGATCGCCGCCAAGCTCTCGTCCATCGCGGGCTCCCCCGTCGAGCGCGGTGTCAAGCTGCTGCCCAGGCGCTGGCAGAAGTCGGTGCACTCCGCCACCGAGGCCGCGCTCATGAAGGCGCTCGACGTGGCGGTGCGCACGCTGGGCGACAACGCCCGGCGCGCGCCTTCCCGCGACCGCATGCACAAGTTCGCGGCGGCGGCTTCCGGCGCCGCGGGCGGGGCCTTCGGCCTCGCGGCCCTCGCCTGGGAGCTGCCCCTGTCCACCACCCTCATGCTGCGCTCCATCGCCGACATCGCCGCGGCCGAGGGCGAGGACCCGCGCCACCTCGAAACGCGCCTCGCGTGCCTCACGGTGTTCGCGCTCGGCAGCACGCGCGATGCGAGCGACAACGCGGCCGAGTCGGGATATTTCGCGGCGCGCTCCGCCCTCGCCACCGCGGTCACCGAGGCTACCAAGCACCTGGCGCAGAAGGGCCTCGCCAAGAGCGGCGCGCCGGCGCTGCTGCGGCTGGTGGGCCTCATCGGCGCGCGCTTCGGCATCGTGGTGACGGAGAAGGCCGCGGCGCAGGCGATCCCGATCCTGGGCGCGGCGGGAGGTGCCATCATCAACACCATCTTCATCGGCCATTACCAGGACATGGCGCGGGGCCATTTCATCGTGCGCCGGCTGGAGAAGATCCACGGCGCCGAGCCGGTGCGCGCGGCCTACGAAAGGCTCTAGGCTTCGGGGCCGCGCTCCGGAAGCGGGATGGATTCGGTTTCACCGGGGACCGCGGCGAAGCGCCCGGCCTTCCAGTCCTCGGCCGCCCGCGCGATGCGCGCTTCACGGCTCGACACGAAGTTCCACCACACGCGGCGCGGGCCGTCGAGGGGCGCGCCGCCGAAGATCATGCAGCGGGCGCCCGCCTCGCTTTCGACGATCGCTTCCGCGCCCGCCGCGAACACGAGCAACTCGCCCACGCCGTGGCGCCCGCCCTCCGTCTCGATCGCGCCTTCGGCCACGTACGCTCCCCGCTCGTCGGGATCCGACGGCAGCACGATGCGCCGCCCGGGAGCGAGCGCCACGTCCGCGTAGAACGTGGGCGAAAGCGTGGCCACCGGCGAGCTCACGCCGAAGAGGTCCCCCAGGATGAGGCGCACCGTCACGCCGTTGTCCTCCACGGTGGGAAGCCGCCCGTGGTGGGAGAAGGAGGGATCCAGCTCCTCCGCGGCCGCGGGCAGGCCGATCCAGGTCTGGATGCCCGCCAGGCGCGAGCCCGAGGCGCGAAGCGCGACCGGCGTGCGCTCCGAATGCACGATGCCGCTGCCCGCGATCATCCAGTTCACTTCCCCGGGGCGGATCGCCTGCACGGTACCGAGGCTGTCGCGGTGCAGGAGCTCGCCTTCGAAGAGGTAGGTCACCGTGGCGAGCCCGATGTGGGGATGGGGACGCACGTCCAGGCCGCGGCCCGGGGCGAGCGCCACGGGGCCGAAGTGGTCGAAGAAGACGAACGGTCCCACGGCCGCCTTCCCGGCCGAGGGCAGCGCCCGGCGGACCTGGAAGCCGTCGCCCAGGTCGCGCTGCTTTGCGGTATAGCGGGTTTCGAGCATGGTCATTCCGCGCTACGATGCGCTCGGTCCGACAACGAAGAGGTGCGGGACATGGCGGCTTACCTGCTGGCGGAGATCGAGATCACCAACCCGGAAGGCTACAAGGAATACACGGTGCATGTTCCTCCCACGATCGCGAAATACGGCGGCCGGTTCCTCACGCGAGGCGGCGAGACCCAGGCGCTCGAGGGCGACTGGCCGCAACGCCGGCGCGTGCTGATCGAGTTTCCCTCCATGGCGGCGGCGCGGCAGTGGTGGGACTCGAGCGAATACGCCGCACCCAAGAAGATGCGGCAGGCCAACAGCCGCGGCCGGCTCCTGCTCATGGAAGGCGCTCCTACGTCGTAGGATCCTTGTCCGAGTCGGCGATGCGCAGGCGATGGAACATCCGATGCACCACGGGCGCGAAGATGACCGCGGCGATGCCCAGCACCGCGAAGCCGGAGTAGATCGCGTAAAAGCCCGCGAAGAGCTTGCCCGCGACGGTGTTCGGCGTGTGCAGCGGCCCCATGCCCGAGAGGATCATCGCGGCGTTGAGGAAGGCGTCCGCCGGGCCGAGTCCCTCGAAGAACGCGTATCCGGCCATGCCGATGGCGAGCGAGGCGGCAATGAGGGCGAGGCCCACCTTGCCCGAGGTGCGCAGGCGCCGGCGATGGACGGCGATGGACGCGAGGGGCAGGTGCTTGTATTGGTCGTGCATGGCTACAGGTTCGCCCAATCCCTCGGCGGGAGCAAGGCCTCGGCGAGGCGCGCCTCGGGAGTGCCGGGCGCGGGCTTCCAGTCGTATCTCCACGTGACCACCGGGGGCAGCGACATGAGGATCGATTCCGTGCGCCCCCCCGACTGCAGCCCGAAGAGCGTGCCCCGGTCCCACACGAGGTTGAACTCCACGTAGCGGCCGCGGCGATACGACTGGAAAGCGCGCTCGCGTTCCCCGTGGGCGATGCCGCGGCGCCGCTCCACGATCGGCGCGTACGCGGGCAGGAATGCGTCGCCCACCGCGCGCATCACCGCGAAGCTCGATTCGAAGCCGCCCTCGCTGAAATCGTCGAAGAAGGTTCCCCCGATGCCGCGCGGCTCGTTGCGGTGCTTGAGGAAGAAATAGGCGTCGCACGCCTTGCGGAAACGATCGTGCAGGCCGGGAAACGGCGCCAGCGCGTCGCGGTTGGGGCGGTGGAAATGCACGCAGTCCTCGTCGAACGGATAGTAGGGCGTCAAGTCCATGCCGCCGCCGAACCACCACACGGGACCCTCGTCCCCTTTCTCTCCCGCGGCGGGGGCCGAGTGGAAGAAGCGCACGTTCATGTGCACCGTGGGCACGTAGGGATTGCGGGGATGGAACACGAGAGACACGCCCATCGCCTCCCACGGGCGCCCCGCGATCCCGGGGCGGTGCGCGCTCGCCGACGGCGGCAGGCTGCGGCCCGTCACGTGGGAGAAGCCCACGCCGCCGCGCTCGAGCAGGTTGCCTTCCTCGAGCAGGCGCGACACGCCGCCCCCGCCCTCGGCGCGCGTCCACTCGTCGCGCAGGAAACGCTTGCCGTCGAGCGCCTCGAACGCGCCGACGATGCGCTCCTGGAGCCCGAGGAGATAGTCGCGGACGGCGTTCGTCTCCATGGTCAGCGCCGCGCGAACGCGCGGTGTCCGATGTCGGTGCGGAACTGCATGCCGTCGAAGCGGATCCGCTCGACCACCTCGTAGGCCCGCTGCGCGGCGATCTTCACCTTGTCGCCCAGGGCCGTCACGCACAGCACCCGCCCGCCGCTGGTCACGACCTTGCCGTCCCGCGCGGCGGTGCCCGCGTGAAAGACGTGGAAGTCTTCCTCGTCCTTCGGCAGGCCGTGGATCTCGTCGCCCTTGCGCGGCTCGGCGGGATAGCCGGCGGCGGCCATCACCACGCCCAGCGCGGCCCGGCGGTCCCACTCGGCCTCGACCTGGTCCAGCGTGCCGTCGATGCCGTGGTCCGCGAGCGCGAGGAAATCGCTCTTCAGGCGCATGAAGATGGGCTGCGTCTCCGGGTCTCCCAGGCGGCAGTTGAACTCCACTACCCGGGGCGCGCCGCGCGCGTCGATCATGAGCCCCGCGTAGAGAAATCCGGTGTACGGGATGCCGTCGGCGGCCATGCCCTTCACCGTGGGCATGACGATCTCGTGCATCACGCGGTGGTGCACTTCCGGGGTCACCACGGGCGCCGGCGAATAGGCGCCCATGCCGCCGGTGTTGGGACCCAGGTCGCCGTCGAAGATGCGCTTGTGGTCCTGGCTCGAGGCGAGGGGCAGGACGTTCCTGCCGTCCACCATCACGATGAAGCTCGCTTCCTCGCCCGCCATGAATTCCTCGACCACCACGCGATGGCCCGCATCTCCCAGCGCGTTCCCGGCGAGCATCATGTCGACCGCGGCGTGGGCCTCGGCGAGTGTCGCCGCGACCACCACGCCCTTGCCCGCCGCGAGCCCGTCGGCCTTGACCACGATGGGCGCCCCGGACGCTTCGACGTAGGCGTGGGCCGCGGCCGCGTCGGTGAAAGTGCCGTGGCGCGCCGTGGGAATCCCGTGGCGCTGCATGAAGCGCTTGGCGAAATCCTTCGACGACTCGAGCTGGGCCGCGGCGCGGGTGGGCCCGAAGATGCGCAGGCCCGCGTCGAGGAACGCGTCGACCACGCCCGCGGCGAGCGGCCCTTCGGGGCCCACGATGGTGGCGTGGATCGCCTCTTTCGTGGCGAAGCGCACCAGATCCGGGATGGAGGTTGCCTCGACGTTGTACAGGCCGTCTTCGCGCGCGGTGCCGGCATTGCCGGGTGCCACGTACACGCGCGAGACCCTGGGCGAGCGGGCGAGCCGCCAGGCGATGGCGTGCTCGCGCCCGCCCGGGCCGATGACCAGCAGCTTCATGGTTGCGGCGACATGGGGGCCTTCGCCATCAGTGGCGGAAGTGGCGCATGCCGGTGAAGACCATCGCGAGGCGATGCTCGTCGGCCGCCGCGATCACTTCCTTGTCGCGCACGCTTCCGCCCGGCTGGATCACGGCGCGTGCGCCCGCGGCCGCCACCACGTCGAGCCCGTCGCGGAACGGGAAGAACGCATCCGAAGCGGCCACCGAGCCGCGCAACGTGAGGCCCGCGTTCTTCGCCTTGATCGCGGCGATGCGGGTGGAGTCCACGCGGCTCATCTGCCCCGCGCCCACGCCGAGGGTGGCCCCGTCCTTGCAGAACACGATCGCGTTGGACTTCACGAACTTGGCCACCCGGAACGCGAACACGAGGTCGTTCATCTCCGAGGCGGTGGGATCGCGGCGGGTCACGATGCGAAGCTCCGCCACGTCGAATTCGTCCGGGGTCTGGACCAGCAGCCCGCCGCCCACGCGCTTCATGTCGAGGCGATTGGGTTGCCGGTCGAGCGCGATGGTGAGCAATCGCACGTTCTGCCTGCCCGCGAGCGCCTTGCGCGCCGCGGCGTCGTAGCCGGGCGCGATCACCACCTCGACGAACTGGCCCCCGAGCGCCTCGGCTGTGGCGCCGTCCACGGGACGGTTGAACGCGATGATGCCGCCGAAGGCCGAGGTGGGGTCGGTGGCGAACGCCTTGCGGTAGGCCTCGAGGGGTGTGGCGGCCACGGCCACGCCGCAGGGATTGGCGTGCTTCACGATCACGCACGCCGTGACCTCGAAGCTCCGGCAGCATTCCCACGCGGCATCGGCATCGGCGATGTTGTTGTAGCTCAGCTCCTTGCCCTGGAGCTGCGTGAAGCCGGCGAGCGTGCCGCGCGGGGGATCGCGCTCGACGTAGAACGCCGCCGCCTGGTGCGGGTTCTCGCCGTAGCGCAACGCCTGCGCGAGGCGCCACTGCTGGTTTAGCCGGTCGGGAAAGGCGCGCGCCTTGCCGCTCGCGTCCCGGGCGGTGAGCCAGCTCGAGATCATGCCGTCGTACTCGGCGGTGTGGCTGAAGGCCTTGGCCGCGAGCGCGTAGCGCTCCTCGGCGTCGATCGCGCCGCCCCCTGCGTCCATCTTCGCCGTGAGGCGCGCGTAGTCCCCCGGATCGGTCACCACCGCCACGAAGGCGTGGTTCTTGGCCGCCGCGCGCACCATCGCGGGACCCCCGATGTCGATGTTCTCGATCGCCTGGTCCAGGGTGCAGCCCGGCTTGGCCACGGTTTGCGCGAAGGGGTAGAGGTTCACCACCACCATGTCGATGGGCGGGATGCCGTGCTCGCGCATCGAGCGCGCATGTTCCGGGCGGTCGCGCCGGGCGAGGATGCCGCCGTGGACCTTCGGGTGCAGCGTCTTCACGCGGCCTTCCATCATCTCGGGAAAGCCGGTGTAGTCGGAGACCTCGGTCACCACGACGCCGTTCAGCCTCAGGAGCTGCGCGGTGCCGCCGGTGGAAACGATCTCGACTCCGTGGCGCAAGAGAGCGCGCGCGAGCTCGACGATGCCGGTCTTGTCGGAAACGCTGAGCAGGGCGCGCTGGATCTTCGTCATGTTCTTCGCCCTCGATCGGCCGGGGCCCGGCCCCGGATCCCGCCTCCCGCGAAAACCGACCTAGTCGAGGCCGTGCAGCTGGAGCTTCTTGCGAAGCGTGTTGCGGTTCAACCCCAGCAGCTCCGCCGCGCGGGTCTGGTTGCCCTGGGCCTGGAACATCACCACCTCGAGCATCGGCTTTTCCACGGCGCACACCACCATCTCGTAGACGCCCGAGGCCTTCTCGCCGTCCAGGTCCTTGAAGTACTGCTTCATCACCTTGCGCACCGTGGAGGCGAGCTCGTTCTCCCGCACGCCCGCCTCGGCCTTGTCGCCGTACCTGTGTTTACGCTGCAAGGGCGACCTCTTCGTCGTATTCGAGGCGCGCCGAGTGCGCGTGCAGCTCGTCGAAGAACCGGGCCACGGCTTCGAGCTGCATCTCGGCGGTCTCGAGGGTGTTCATGCGGGCGCGGAACACGGCGGAATTCTTGAGTCCCTTCGTGTACCAGCCGATGTGCTTGCGCGCCACCCGCACGCCGCGCTCGAGGCCGTAGAAGGCGTAGAGGTCGTGCAGGTGGCCCACCAGGACTTCGCGGATCTCCGCCACCCCGGGAGGGGCAAGGCGGGTCCCGGTCTTCAGGAAATGGTCGATCTCGCGGAAGATCCACGGACGGCCCTGGGCGGCGCGCCCGATCATCACCGCGTCCGCACCCGTGTATTCGAGCACGAACTTCGCTTTCTCGGGGGTGGTGATGTCGCCGTTGGCGATCACGGGGATGCCCACCGAGCGCTTCACCTCGCGGATGGTGTCGTACTCCGCGTCTCCCGTGTACATGCAGGCGCGCGTGCGCCCGTGCATGGCGAGCGCCCGGATGCCGTGCGCCTCCGCGATGCGCGCGATGGCGAGCGCGTTGCGGTTCAGCTTGCTCCAGCCGGTGCGGATCTTGAGGGTGACGGGCACGTCCACGGCCCTCACCACCGCGTCCACGATCCGGGCCACGAGGGGCTCGTCCTGCAGCAGCGCGCTCCCGGCGTAGACGTTGCAGATCTTCTTGGCCGGACATCCCATGTTGATGTCGATGATGTCCGCGCCCTTGTCCACGTTGTACTTCGCCGCCTCGGCCATCATGGCCGGGTCGGCGCCGGCGATCTGGATCACCCGGGGCTCCACCTCGCCCTCGTGGTTGCCGCGGCGGATGGTCTTCTCGGAACCCCACAGGAGAGAATTGGAGGCGACCATCTCCGAGACCGCCATGCCCGCCCCCATGCGCTTGCAGAGGCTGCGGAACGGCCGGTCGGTCACGCCCGCCATGGGAGCGACGATCAGGTTGTTCTTGAGGTGGATCGAGCCGATTTTCACGTTCTGGTCGACGCGTTGGAATTTGGGTATGCCGCGGGAATCGCCGCGTCGAGCGCGGGAACGGCGCAACGGGTGCCTATTTTATACGCGGCGCATTGCGGGAGAAAATAAATTTTCGCGCGCGCGAAAGTCATGGCCGCATGACATCGGCAAATGTCAATCCCGCGCGCGCTCATCGTCCGTAGCCGCCGCCGCCGGGCGTCTCGATCACGAAGACGTCGCCCGGGCCTACCTGCGTCTCGT
>JAAOZZ010000284.1 GCA_012274175.1 Betaproteobacteria bacterium | reverse complement strand
CGTCGTGGTCTTTCCGGCGCCGTTCACGCCGGCGAGCAGGATCACGTAGGGCACGGGAAAAGTTTCCGCCAGCGGCTTCTCGAGCGGCGCGAGGAGCGCCACCAGCGCGGTCTTGAGCTCGCCCTCGAGCGCGGCCCCGTCCTCGAGGCGCTTGTCGTGCTGCGCCTTGCGCAGCCGCCCGATGAGGTCCTGGGTGGCGGCCACGCCCACGTCGGCCTCGATGAGGCGGCTTTCGAGCTCCTCGTAGAGCGCCTCATCGATCTTCGGGCGCGCGCGCAGCATCCCCAGGGCGCCCTTCCACCGCGAGCGCGTGAGCTCGAGGTCCTTGCGCAGCAGCGACTTCAGGTCGGAGCCGGCGCGGGCTTCGGTCGTGTCCTTCTTGGAAAACAGGGGAGGCATGGCGGTCGGCCCGGGCGGGCCGGCGAGAGGGAACCGATTTATTTTACGGTATCATCCGCCCGACGATGACCGCCATGGGACGCTTCGCGACCGGCGCGCGGCCCGCGCGCCCGCAGCCCGCAGGGCGCAATCGCGTGCGCATCATCGGCGGGCGCTGGCGCAGCCGCATCGTTCGCTTCCCCGCGGCCGCGCAGCTGCGGCCCACCCCCGATCGCGTTCGCGAGACGCTTTTCAACTGGCTCGGACAGAGGCTCGACGGCCTCGTGTGCCTCGACCTTTTCGCCGGCAGCGGGGCGCTCGGCTTCGAGGCCCTGTCGCGGGGCGCCGCGCGCGTGGTGATGGTGGAGCGCGACCCGGCCGTCGCGGCGGCGCTTCGCGAAGCGGGACGGGAGCTCGATGCCGCGGGACTCGTCGTCGTGCAGGGCGATGCCCTCGATTTCCTGCGCCGCACGCACGAGCGCTTCGACGTGGCGTTCCTCGATCCGCCCTACGCGAGCGATCTTGCCCCGCGGGCCCTCGAGGCGCTGCCCGCCCGGTTGAACGAGGGCGGGCGCGTCTATGTCGAGTCCGCCCGGCCCATCGCGGCCGCCGCCCCCTGGAGCGCGCTTCGCGAAGGACGCGCCGGGGCTGTACGCTATGCGCTTTTCGACCTGGCGAGCCCATGACCATCACCCGAGCCGTCTATCCCGGCACCTTCGACCCCATCACCAACGGCCACGAGGACCTGATCCAGCGCGCCTCGCGGCTGTTCCACGAGGTGGTCGTCGGCGTGGCCCACAGCCAGGCGAAGCGGCCGTTCTTCTCGCTCGAGGAGCGGGTCAGCCTCGCGCGCGACGTCCTCGCGCCCTATTCGAACGTGACCGTGCTCGGCTTCTCCGGCCTGCTGTCGGAGTTCGTGAAGGAGCAGGCGGCCTCGGTGATCCTGCGCGGCCTGCGCGCGGTGTCCGACTTCGAGTACGAGTTCCAGCTGGCGGGCATGAACCGCCGCCTCGCCCCCGGCGTCGAGACGCTGTTCCTCACGCCGTCCGACAAGTATCTCTTCCTCTCGGCCACGATCGTGCGCGAGATCGCGGTGCTGGGGGGCGACATCACGGCCTTCGTGCATCCCCTCACGGCACAGCGCATGGCCGAGAAGATCGGGCGCGGCGAGACCTGAAGTCCGCGGGGGGCGGTTGGCGTCATAATCGAAGCATGGCGCTCAAGATCACCGACCAGTGCATCAATTGCGACGTCTGCGAGCCGGAGTGCCCGAACGGGGCGATCTCCATGGGCCCGGAGATCTACGTGATCGATCCGGGTCGCTGCACGGAGTGCGTGGGCCATTTCGATGCCCCGCAATGCGTCGAGGTGTGCCCGGTGGATTGCATCCCGCTCGATCCCGACCATGTCGAGCCGCGCGAGGAGCTCATGTCCCGGTTCGTGCGCCTCGAACGCGAGAAGGCCGCCGCCGCGGGCGGATGAGCGCCTAGGCGAGGGAAGGCTCGGGCTCGACGTCGAGCAGCCGCTGCAGCCGCTGCCGGTGCGCCTCGAGTTGCTCGCGCTGGGCCGCCACGTCCGCGCCGATGGTGCGCACCTCCTCGACGCGGCCGATGAGGTCGGTATCCGCGTTCTGGATGCGGCCCATGCCTTCGATGCGCGTGTTGGCCTGCTCCTGGTAGGCGTTGATCTGGGCGTCCAGCGGGCGGATGAAGCCGTTCATCCACGTGCGCACCTCGCGGTCGGCGATCTCGAACACGTGGATCACCTTGAGCGCCACCGTGTCGAAGAAGAGCGCACCCAGGGTCTTGCGCCGGCGCAGCAGCAGGCTCGACGTCCCCTTGAAGTCGCGCTCGCATCGCTCCTCGAGGCGATCGAGCTCGACCAGGAACCGCTCGGTGGCGAAGTCCGGCGTCTCGACGGTCGGGATCTGGTAGTCCTGGGTGAACTTGCGGCTCACGTTGCCCATGAGGCTGCGCGCCTCGTCGATCACCGCGATCGCGCCTCGCATGCGTTCGCGGGCCTGGCGGAAGAAGCCGTCGATGGATTCGCCGATGCCGCTCGAGAAGGAGCTGCCGAGCACCGCCACGCGCGCCTCGATGCCGGCCGCGCGCACCGAGTTCGGGTCGAGCAGCCGTGCCAGCTCGTCGGCGTGCCGGTTGTGCACCGTGCGCAGTCCCATCATCATCGCCCGGGCCTGCTCGAGGCGGCCGCGCTCGAGGGCGGCCTTGCGCGCGAGCGACTCCACGAGCTTCTGGTTCTTGCCCTGGAGGGCCTGCATCTCCTCCAGCTGCTCGCCCGCGAAGGCGAGGCGGCTCGACACCAGCGTGCGCGCCTCCACGAAGACGGAGCGGGTCTCCGCGCGCACGGCGGTGGCGTGGTCCAGCCGGCGCTCGTGGATCATGCCGCGGGACAGCGCCTGCTCGAGGCGGTAGAGGCGGCTCCTGAGCAGCGCGTCGCGATCGCCCTGCACCTTGGCGACGAGGGCCTGGAGCGCGGACAGCGCGAAGATGCGGGTGGGCGCGATCCCGAGCGCCTCGGAGGTGGACTTCACCTGCCGGTCGATTTCCGCGAGCACCTGGCTTTCGGCCTTGATGCCGTCGCGCAGGCCGTCGATCTTGTTCAGCACCACGAAGCAGGTGCGCCCGAGCCCGTCGATGGGCGCCAGGTGCTCGTCCCAGAGGCTGCGATCGCTGCGCGTGACCCCGGTGTCGGCGGCGAGGATGAAGACGATCGCCGCCGCGTCGGGGAGGCGGTGCACGGTGAGCTCGGGCTCGGAGCCCAGGGTGTTGTGACCGGGCGTGTCGAGGATCACGAGGCCGCTTTCGAGGAGCGGGTGGGGGAAATTGACGATCGCATAGCGCCAGCGCGGCACCTGCACCGGGCCTTCGCCTACGTCGGGGTATCCGAGGTTGGCCGCCTGTGCGGCGTCCACTTCCATGGATTCCGTGATGACCTCGCACGCGGCCGCAAGGGTTTGCGGTTGCGACGGATCGAGCGCCACCTCGGTCCAGGTGTCGATCTCGGCGATGTGCTCCCGCAGCGCCTTCGGGCCCTCGCGCGTTTCGATGGGCAACAGCCGGATCGAGGGCGCCCGTGCGGGGTCCCAGAGGATCTCCGTGGGACAGAGCGTCGTGCGCCCCACGCCCGACGGCAGCAGCCGCGCGCCCAGCTCCGCGAAGAAGAGGGCGTTGATGAGCTCGCTCTTGCCGCGCGCGTATTCGGCCACGAAGGCGATGGTGAGGCGCTCGGCCGAGAGTCGCCGCTCGAGGTACGCGAGGCGCGCGGCGGCGTGCTCGTCGAGCATGCGGTTCACCACGCCCCAGCGCCGGAAGGCCGCGAGCGCCGCGGCGGTCTCCTCGCGCCAGCGCTTGAGCTCCGCGAGGCTCGCCTCGAAGGCGCGGGAGGAAATGGCCCAGGCGCCGGTGGCGCTCAGCGTTGACATGACGGGCAGTAGAACGTCGAGCGCTGCCCCTGGCGCAGCGCGCGGATCGCGGCACCGCAGGTGCGGCACGGCAAGCCTTCGCGGCCGTAGACGCTCGCCTCCTGCTGGAAGTAGCCGGGGCGCCCCTCGGCCGAGGCGAAGTCGCGCAGCGTCGTGCCCCCCGCGGCGATCGCGCGCTCGAGGGTGGAGCGTACCGAGGCGGCGAGGCGGTCCCAGCGCGCGCGGGAGATGCGCCCGGCGCTCCGGCGCGGATCGATGCCCGCGCGGTGCAGCGCCTCGCTCGCGTAGATGTTGCCCACGCCCGTGACCACGCGCGCGTCCATGAGGAAGTGCTTCACGGGCGCGCGCCGTCCGCGCGCTTTGGCGTGCATCGCCGCGCCGGTGAAACCGGCCTCGAGGGGCTCGAGCCCCAGGCCCTTCAGCAGCGCATGGCGCTCCGCGGGCCCGCGTACCCAGAGCATGGCGCCGAACCGCCGCGGATCGGTGAGGCGCAGGGTGCGGCTTCCCTCGAAGCGCACGTCCACGTGATCGTGGGGACGGGGCGGAAGGTTGTCGGGCACGAGCGTCAGGCGCCCTGACATGCCCAGGTGCACGAGCAGGTGGCCTTCGCGGCAGTCGAAGAGCAGGTATTTTCCCCGGCGGCGGATCGCGACCACCTGCTCGCCCCGAAGGCGGCGCGAAAGATCCGCGGGCACCGGCCAGCGCAACGCGGCGTTGCGCACGATCACGTCGCGGATGCGCTTTCCCACCACGTGGGGCAGCAATCCCTGGCGCGTCGTTTCGACTTCGGGCAACTCCGGCATGGGAAGGGCGGATTTCGAGGAAGGTTCCGGCCCGATTATACGGTCCGCCCCGGGCACCGACGGGTCCCGCGACCGATCCGATCAATCGGCTGCGCGCCCCGTCGGAGGCCCGCGAATCGTTCTATGATAGGTACGTCAAGGCGCCGCACGGGCGCTCGCAGGGAGCCTGGAATGGCATCGAGACGGTGGTGGGCGGGGTGGGCGGTGGCCATGGCGTGCGCGGCGGTCGTGCCGGCCCATGGGCAGGACCGGGACGACGAGGCGACCCACGACCAGAGCGCGGCCGCCTCGGACGCGATGTTCGAGTTCCTCGTGGCGGAGCTCGCGGCGCAGCGCGGCGACACCGACGGCGCGATCGGCATCTTCGAGCGCCTCGCCAAGGAGCTGCACGATCCCCATATCGCGCAGCGCGCCGTGGAAACCGCGATTCGCGCGCGGGAATACGGTCCCGCCCTGGAAAGCGCCTCGCTGCTGCTCCAGCTCGATCCGCAGTCCGCCCTCGCGCGCGAGATCATGGCCGCGCTCCTCGCCAACGAAGGCGACCTCGCCAAGGCGAAAGCATCGGTCGCGTCGATCCTGGAGAAGAGCACGGATCGCGGCGCGATGATGATGCAGCTGTCGTACCTCTTCGCCAAGTTCAACGACAAGGCCGCGGTCCTGGAGGCCACGCAGGCGGTGACCGCGCCGTACGTCTCGATGCGCGAGGCGCATTACGCCGTGGGCGTGGCCGCGCTCATCGCCGGGAACACCGAGGTCGCGTCGCGCGAGTCCGACGCCGCGCTGGCGCTCGACCCCGCCTGGGACAAGGGCGCCATCCTCAAGGCGCAGGTGCTGCGCAAGGCGTCCCCCGACGGATTGATCCCGTTCTACACGTCGTTCATCGCGAGCCATCCGGGCTCGGTGGAAGTGCGCATGCAGCTCGGGCGCGAGCTCGCCGCCGAGCGCAAGCTCGCCGAGGCGCGGGAGCAGTTCCGCGAGGTGGAGAAGCTCTCCCACGGAGATGCGCAGGCGGTCTACGCGATCGGGCTGCTCTCGCTCCAGCTCGACGATTTCGCCGACGCGCAATCGGCGTTCTCCCGCGCGCTCAAGCGGGGATACCGCGAGCCGGCCGCGATCTACCTGGGCATGGGCCAGGCCCTCGAGGGCCTCAAGCGCTACGACGAGGCGATCGGCTGGTACCAGAAGGTGGAGTCGGGCGACTGGGTGCGCGCGCAGCTGAAGATCGCCACCCTCGTGGCACGCCAGCAGGGCCTCGCCGCGGGACGCGAGTACCTGCACCATATCGAGCCGCGCTCGACCGACGACAGCATCCAGGTGATCCAGGTCGAGGCGCAGCTGCTGCGCGACGCGAAGGAGTGGCAGGAAACCTACGAGATGCTCAGCAAGGCGGTGGACAAGTACCCCGACTCCTACGAGCTTCTCTACGACCGGGCCATGGCCGCCGAGCGCATCGACAAGCTCGACGTGATGGAAGCGGACCTCAAGCGCGTGATCCAGATGAAGCCCGACTACGCGCACGCCTACAACGCGCTGGGCTACACGCTCGCGGAGAAGACCAACCGCCTGGCCGAGGCGAAGGAGCTGATCGAGAAGGCGTACAAGCTCTCGCCCGATGACCCGTTCATCATCGACAGCCTCGGATGGGTCCAATACCGGATGGGCCACGTGCAGGAAGCGTTGAAGCAGCTCCAGGCGGCGTATTCGTCGCGCCCCGATCCGGAGATCGCCGCGCACCTGGGAGAAGTGCTGTGGAAGAGCGGCCAGCACGACCAGGCCGAGAAGATCTGGCGCGCGGCCCTTTCGGAGAACCCGAACCACGAGTCGCTGCTCGCGGTGATGCAGAAGTTCCAGCCCTGAAGCCCGGGCCGACCGTCGCGCTGCCGCGATGATCACGCGCATCGCGGCCCCGTGGGTCGCCCTGGGACTCGCGGCGTGCGCGGCGCTTCCCGAGGCTCCCCTGCCGCGACTGCAGTCGGTGCCCGCGGCCTTCGAGATGACGGGACGCATCGCCGTGCGGGAGGGCACCCGCAGCGAGATCGCGCAGCTTCGCTGGACGCGCACGCGCGCGGGCGACGTCTGGGTGATCTCTTCCCCCCTGGGCAACGAGGTCGCCCGCATCGAGTCCACCGCCCGCGGCGCCACCCTCACCCAGGCGGGCGCTCCCGAGCAGCATGCCGGCAGCTTTCCCGAGCTCACCGAGAAGCTCCTGGGCGTGGCGCTCGACCCGGACTGGCTCGCGGCCGGCTTGCATGGGCAGCCGGTGCGCGGTGCGCCCGAGGGCTGGAAGTTCACCGTGGAGCAGACGCAATCGGAAGGCGCGGTGAAGCTCGCCCGGCGCATGAGCGCCTCGCGCGGGGAGGTCGTGGTGCGCCTGGTCGTCGACGGCTACCGTCCCCTCGAGGATTGAGACCTTTGGGCCTTCCCGGGCCGGACTATCCGGCGCCTGCCAAGCTGAACCTGTTCCTGCACGTGGTGGGGCGGCGCGAGGACGGCTATCACCTGCTGCAGAGCGTCTTCACGCTGATCGACCTATGCGACACCGTGCGGCTGCGGGTGCGCGCGGACGGCGTGGTGCGAAGAGTGAACGACATCCCGGGCGTGCCCGCGGAAGGCGATCTGGCCGTGCGCGCGGCGCAGTTGCTGCAGCAGGCTTCGGGCACATCCCTCGGAGCGGACATCGAGCTCGAGAAGCGCATTCCCAT
>JAAOZZ010000283.1 GCA_012274175.1 Betaproteobacteria bacterium | reverse complement strand
CCGAGCGCATCGGCGCCCGCATCGGCCATGGACTCGAGCCATTGGCCTCCGCCCTTGGTGAAGAGGATGCGCGGCACGGTGCGCCCGGCGCTCTGGCGCGTGAGTCCCTGCAGCACTTGCCGGGAGTAGGCGAGCGAGAATTCCGCGTAGGCCGCCGTGGAAAGCGCGCCTCCCCACGTGTCGAACACCATCACGGCCTGGGCGCCCGCGGCGATCTGCGCGTTGAGGTACGCGGTCACCGCGGCGGCATTCACGGCGAGGATCCGGTGCAGCAGTTCGGGGCGCGCGTACAGGAGCGTCTTCACGAGGCGGAAGTCGTCGCTTCCGCCGCCTTCGACCATGTAGCAGGCGAGGGTGAACGGGCTTCCGGAAAAGCCGATGAGCGGAACGCGCCCCGCGAGCGCCTTGCGTGTCATCGCCAGCGCGTCGAACACGTAGCGCAGCTTTTCCAGGTCGGGAACCGCGAGCCGGGCGATGTCGTCCTCGGTGCGCACGGGCCGCTCGAACCGGGGACCTTCCCCTTCCGCGAAATACAGCCCCAGTCCCATCGCATCGGGGACCGTGAGGATGTCGGAGAAGATGATCGCCGCGTCGAGCGCGAAACGCTCCAGGGGCTGCAGCGTCACCTCGCAGGCGAGCTCCGGGGTCTTGGCCAGCGCGAGGAAGCTGCCGGCCTTGCGGCGGGTCGCATTGTATTCGGGCAGGTAGCGTCCGGCCTGGCGCATGACCCAGATCGGGGTGTACGGCGTGGGCTCGCGCATCAGGGCGCGCAGGAAGGTGTCGTTTTGCATGGACGCATTTTCTCACGGCGGCGCGTCCGGCCCCGCGAGTGTGTCAAAGGCAGCGATCGAGGAACGCCCGCATGGCGGCGTCGTAGCGCGGATTGAGGTGCAGGTCGTTGTGGCCGAAGCCGGCGAATGAAAGCCGTTGCACCGGCCCCGCCCAGGCGCGCGCGAGGCGCTCCGAATGCACGGGACGCACCAGCTCGTCGGCCTCGCCGTAGACCATGAGGGCCGGCATCGCGAGATGGGCCGCGTGGGAGGCGGAATCGAACGGATGCCGCATCAGCAGGCCGATGGGCAGCCACGGATAGACTTCCTGGGCGACTTGCCGCGCGCTCGCGAAAGGCGACGTGAGGATCACGCAGCGGGGCGCGCGGGCCGCGGCGAGCTGCACCGCCACCGCCGAACCCAGGCTCCTGCCGTGCAGCGCGATGCGGCCCCCGTCGATGTCCTGCCTGCGCACCGCCCAATCGTGCAGCGCGATGGCGTCGGCGACGAGGGCCTTCTCGGAAGGCCGGCCCTTGCTGCGACCGTATCCGCGATAGTTCACGAGAAGGACCGCGCGCTCACCGTAGGTGCCGGGCGACGACTCCACCTGCGCCGTGACTTCCTCCGCGTTGCCGCCGAAATAGATGACGAGGGGCGGATGCTCCACGGGGGGAAGCAGGAGCACTCCCGCCAGGAGTCCGTCGTCCGAAGCGGCGAGGGACACTTCCTCGATGCGCCAGCCGGCGGGCGCCCGGGGTACGGGAGCGGGCCCGGGCGGATAGAAGATCAGGCGCTCCTGGCCGATCCAGACCAGTGCCGCGACCGCGGCGTATCCGGCCGCGCAGGCGAGGGCGAGAACCTGCAGCGCGAGGAAGGCCGGCCTCAGCGCGGAAGGTCCGAGCTTCCCATCAGGAACGCGTCGACCTCGCGAGCGCATTGGCGGCCCTCGCGGATCGCCCACACGATGAGCGACTGGCCGCGCCGCATGTCGCCGGCCGCGAACACTTTCGGGATGGAGGTGGCATAGCACCCGGGGCCGTCGGTCGTCGCCTTCACGTTGCCGCGCGCATCCTTGGCCACGCCGAGCCCGTCGATCAGGCCCTCGTGGACCGGGTGCACGTATCCCATCGCCAGCAGCACGAGCTCCGCGGGGATCGTGAACTGCGTGCCCTCCACTTCCTTCATCGCCATCGCGCCCTTGGCGTCCTTGACCCACTCCACGTGGCAGGCGACGAGGCTTTCCACCTTCCCGTTGGCGCCCTGGAACGACTTGGTGGCCACGGCGAAGTCGCGTTCGGCGCCTTCCTCGTGGGACGACGAGGTGCGCAGCTTGAGGGGCCAGTAGGGCCAGGTGAGCGGCTTGTTCTCGTGCTCGGGAGGCTGCGGCATCAGCTCGAAGTTCACCACCGAGGCGGCGCCCTGGCGGATCGAGGTGCCGATGCAGTCGCTGCCGGTATCCCCGCCTCCGATGACCACCACGTGCTTGCCCGTGGCGAGGATGGGATGGGCGACCTTGTCGCCCGCGACCGCCTGGTTCTGCAGGGGCAGGAACTCCATCGCGAAATGGATGCCGTCGAGCTCGCGGCCCGGAACCGGAATGTCGCGCGGCTTCTCGGATCCTCCCGTGAGCGCGATCGCGTCGAACTGGCCCAGCAGGTCCTTCGCTGTCAGCGTGACGCCCACGTGCACGCCGGTGCGGAACGTGACGCCCTCGGCCGCCATCTGCTCCATGCGCCGGTCGATGTGGTGCTTTTCCATCTTGAAGTCGGGAATCCCGTATCGCAGCAGGCCGCCGATGCGATCGTTCTTCTCGAACAGCGTCACGTCGTGCCCGGCACGGGCGAGCTGCTGGGCGCAGGCGAGCCCCGCGGGACCCGAACCCACCACCGCCACCTTCTTTTCCGTCTTGCGATGGGCGAGCTGGGGACCGATCCAGCCCTCGCTCCAGCCCTTGTCGACGATCGCCTGCTCGATGGACTTGATGGTCACCGCATCGTCGTTGATGTTGAGCGTGCACGCCGCCTCGCAGGGCGCGGGGCACACGCGGCCGGTGAATTCCGGGAAGTTGTTCGTGGAGTGCAGCACCTCGAGCGCCTCGCGCCAGCGGTTGCGGTACACGAGGTCGTTCCAGTCGGGAATGATGTTGTTGACCGGGCAACCGGTCTGGCAGAAGGGGATGCCGCAGTCCATGCAGCGTCCCGCCTGCTGGGCCATCTCGCCGTCGGGCAGCGCGCGCACGAACTCCCTGTAGACCTTCACGCGCTCGGCCACCGGCGTGTAGGGCCGGTCGCGACGCTCGAACTCCATGAAGCCGGTGATCTTTCCCATCGTGTCCCTTGCCGTGGGCCGTGCGCTTCGTGCGCCGCCCTGCTAGTCGTTGGCCCGCACTTCCACGCGCTGCGCAGTCTCGCCGCGGCGCGACTGCTCCTGCGCCATCTCGGTGAGGGCGCGCCGATACTCCACCGGCATCACCTTCACGAATTTCGGCAGGTACGCGGCCCAGTTCTCGAGGATGCGGCGCGCGCGATCGCTGCCGGTGAAGAGCAGGTGGCGCTGGATCAGGCCCTTGAGCATCGCGTCGTCGCTGCCGCCCACGTGGTCGATGTGCACCTTGCCGTGGCCCTCGAGCTCGCCGCCGCCGTCCGCCGCGGCCGCGCTTTCTTCCTCGGGGATGGGCTCGAGCTCCACCATCGCGAGGTTGCAGCGCTGGGTGAAGTCGCCCTCCTCGTCGAGCACGTAGGCGATGCCGCCCGACATGCCCGCGGCGAAATTGCGCCCGGCCTTGCCGAGGACGACCACGGTTCCGCCCGTCATGTATTCGCAGCCATGGTCGCCCACGCCCTCCACCACCGCGGTGGCGCCCGAATTGCGCACGCAGAAGCGCTCGCCCGCCACGCCCCGGAAATACGCCTCCCCGGTGATGGCCCCGTACATCACGGTATTGCCGACGATGATGTTCTCTTCCGGGATGATCGGGCTCGCCCTGGGCGGGAAGATCACGATGCGCCCGCCGGAAAGTCCCTTGCCCACGTAGTCGTTCGCGTCGCCCTCGAGCTCGAAGGTGATGCCGCGCGCGAGCCAGCCGCCGAAACTCTG
>JAAOZZ010000282.1 GCA_012274175.1 Betaproteobacteria bacterium | reverse complement strand
CCGGCTCGTCGCGCGACTGGGCGGCCAAGGGCACGTCGCTGCTCGGCGTGAAGGCGGTGATCGTGCGCTCCTACGAGCGCATCCACCGCTCCAACCTGGTGGGCATGGGCGTGCTGCCGCTGCAGTTCAAGGGCAACGATTCGGTGGCGAGCCTGGGCATCCAGGGCGACGAGACCTTCGACGTGGTGGGCGTGGAGAAAGGCATCCATCCCCAGATGGACGTGACCCTCGTGATCCACCGCAAGGACGGCACGAAGAAAGAAGTGCCGGTGCTGCTGCGCATCGACACGCCCATCGAGGTGGACTACTACCTCCACGGCGGGATCCTTCCCTTCGTGCTGCGCGACCTCGTGGGCAGGGCACCCGCCTCCGCCGCGGCATGAATTTCCCGCCCCGCCAGGAGGTGACGCTCCTCACCACCCTCGGCATCGAGATCGTCGAGGCCACCCGGGAGCGCGTCGTCGCGCGCATGCCCATCGGGCCCAAGGTGCACCAGCCGTTCGGGATCCTGCACGGGGGCGCCTCGGTCGCGCTCGCGGAGACGGCGGCCTCCACGGGCGGCTGGATGAACGTCGACCAGGAGAAGGAACGCGTGGTGGGGATCGAGATCAACGCGAACCACCTGCGCGCGCGGCGCGACGGCGTGCTCACCGCCGTGGCCACCCCGCTGCACGCGGGCCGGCGCACCCATGTATGGGACGTGCGCATCACCGACGAGACGGGCAGCCTCGTATGCGTGTCGCGCTGCACGCTCGCGATCGTTCCTGCCTGATTCGCACCGGGAGGGCTTTATGGGGCAAGAGGACGCATCCTTCGAAGGCGGATGCACGTGCGGCGCGGTGCGCTACCGGATGACCTCGCCCCCGCTCTTCGTGCATTGCTGCCATTGCCGCTGGTGCCAGCGCGAGACCGGCGCCTCCTTCGCCCTCAACGCCCTGATCGAGTCCGACCGCGTGAAGCTGCTCCAGGGAGAGCCGGAAGTGGTGGACACGCCCTCCAACAGCGGCCAGGGCCAGAAGATCGCGCGCTGCCCGACGTGCCGCATCGCGCTCTGGAGCAACTACGCCGGCGCCGGAGACAAGCTGCGATTCGTGCGCGTGGGCACCCTCGACCAACCCGACCGGCTGCCGCCCGACATCCACATCTTCACCGCCTCGAAGCAGCCCTGGGTGGTGATCCCGCCCGGCATGCCCGCGGTCCCGGAGTACTACAAGAGCAGCGAGATGTGGCCGCCGGAAAGCCTCGAGCGGCGCGCGAAGGTCTTCGGCCGCTGAGGCGCACCGGGGTCAGACCCTGGTGTCGCCTTTGTTCGGTTCAGGGTCTGGCCCCGGTTTCGCCCGGGCGTCGAGCAGTCCCTCCGCCTCGATGAACTTGACCACCGTATCCAGCCCCTGCCCCGTCTTGAGGTTCGTGAACACGAACGGCCGCTCGCCCCGCATCCGGCGCGAATCCCGCTCCATCACCTCGAGGGAGGCGCCCACCATCGGCGCAAGGTCGATCTTGTTGATCACCAGCAGGTCGGACTTCGTGATGCCGGGGCCACCCTTGCGCGGGATCTTGTCGCCCGCGGCCACGTCGATCACGTAGAGGGTCAAGTCCGAGAGCTCGGGGCTGAAGGTCGCGGCGAGGTTGTCGCCCCCGGACTCGATGAAGACGATCTCCAGCGCGGGGAACCGGCGCGCGAGGCGCTCCACCGCCTCGAGATTGATGGATGCGTCCTCGCGGATCGCCGTGTGGGGGCAGCCCCCCGTCTCCACGCCGATGATGCGTTCGGGCGCCAGCGCCTCGTTCCTCACCAGGAACTGCGCGTCTTCCTCGGTGTAGATGTCGTTGGTGACCGCGGCGATGTCGTAGCGGCTTCTGAGCGCCTTGCACAATGCGAGCGTGAGCGCGGTCTTGCCCGATCCCACCGGCCCGCCGATGCCCACCCGCAGTGCGGCCCGCCGCGCGCCGCCGGCCGACGGGCCCGCGCTCACGACCGGAAGATCCTGCTGTACTGGGTCTCGTGGCGCGAGGACAGGATCGCGAGGCCCGGAGCCATGTTGGAGAGGTCTTCGTCGTCCACCGCGGTGCCGTAGGCAACCGCCTCGGGAATGCGCGCGGAGAGCTCGAGCAGCACGCGCTGCGCCTCGGTCTGCCCCAGCGGCACGGACTTCACCGCGGCGAGCACCTGGTTCTCGATCCACGCGAAGAGATACGCCGACAGCGCCTCGGCCGCGTCGATCCTCCACGCCGCCGCCGCGAACGCGAACGCCGAGGCGAAGGCGAGCTCGTCCATCGCCTCGAGGACGTCTGCGCCCTCGACGCCGAGGTCGCGCAGGAGGATGCGAAGCGACCCTCCCATCTGCAGCGTCTCGGCGCGCAGCTCCGCGGTCTCGCGGCTCGCCACGAGCTCGGCATTCCACCGCGCCGCGGCCGCCATGTCGCCGCGCTCCCATGCCGCCGCGATGCGCAGGAAGAGCGGCGCTTCCATCGACCGCAGCGCGAGGTGGAGCACGTCGCCGATCCATGCGGCGGCACTCGCTCCGTCGCGCACCACGCCCGCCTCGACCGCCGCCTCCAGGCCCTGGGAATAGCTGTACGCGCCCACGGGCAGCGACGGGCTCGCGAGCTGCAGCAAGCGCAGATTCATTGCGGATCCTCTCCCCGGCCCGATCCGAACTCGTGGATGCGCCCGCCGTGGCCCGAGGCGTTGTCGTGGCGATGGTGCGCGCCGTAGGCTCCGGCCTCGGGCTCGAACGGCGCCTCGAGGAACGCGAGCGTGGCGCCCAGGCCCTCGAGCATGCGTTCGAGCACCGCGTCGGCGGCAATCCGCAGCCAGCCCTCTCCCACCTGCACCGCGACGTGGCGATTGCCCAGGTGATAGGCCGCCCGCGCGAGGGATCGCGGCGATTCGCAGGTGACGTGCACCACCTTCTCGGGCTGGGCCACCACCTCGATCACGCGCCCGTCGGATGCGAGGACGCGGTCGCCGCCGCGCAGCACCTGGCCGCGCGCAAGCTCGATCGCCACTTCCTCCCCGGAGGCGAGGGTCGCGCGCTGGCGGCTTTTCTGCCGGCGCTCGAACGGCAGCTCGAGCCGGCCCGCGACGGCCGCGTCCCGCGAATCGCCATGGGGCATCGGAAGGCGCGCGCGGATCGCGATCATCAGAAGAGGAAGTAGCGCTGCGCCATGGGCAGCTCCGATGCCGGCTCGCACGTGAGCAATTCGCCGTCGGCGCGCACCTCGTATGTCTCGGGATCCACCTCGAGCTTCGGCCGCGCGTCGTTGTGCACCATGTCCTTCTTGCCGATGGCGCGCGTGTGGCGCACCGCCTCCAGGGGACGGCGCAGCCCGAGGCCCTGCACGGCCGGATTGGAAAGGGCCGCCTGCGAGACGAACGTGACCGAGGTGCGCAGGGCGGCGCCGAACGCGCCGAACATCGGGCGGTAGTGCACCGGCTGCGGCGTCGGGATCGACGCGTTCGGGTCCCCCATGGCGGCGGCGGCGATCATGCCGCCCTTCACGATGAGCGAAGGCTTCACGCCGAAGAACGCCGGCTTCCACAGCACGAGGTCCGCGATCTTGCCTTCCTCCACCGATCCGACCACATGGGAGATGCCGTGTGCGATCGCGGGATTGATGGTGTATTTCGCGATGTAGCGCTTCACGCGGAAGTTGTCCTGATGCCCTTTGTCCCCAGCCTTCGCCCCCTCCCCCTTGGGGGAGGGTTGGGGAGAGGGTCCGCCCAGATGTCCCCGCTGCACCTTCATCTTGTGCGCGGTCTGCCAGGTGCGCACGATCATCTCCCCCACGCGGCCCATGGCCTGGGAGTCCGACGACATCATCGAGAAGACGCCCAGGTCGTGGAGGATGTCCTCGGCGGCGATGGTCTCGCGCCGGATGCGCGACTCGGCGAACGCCACGTCCTCCGCGATCGCGGGATCCAGGTGGTGGCAGACCATCAGCATGTCCAGGTGCTCCGCGATCGTGTTGACCGTGTACGGGCGCGTGGGATTGGTGGACGACGGCAGCACGTTGGGCAGCGAGGCCACCTTGATGATGTCGGGCGCGTGTCCGCCACCGGCGCCCTCGGTATGGTAGGTGTGGATGGCGCGGCCCTTGAACGCGGCGATGCTCGCCTCGACGAAGCCCGACTCGTTCAGGGTGTCGGTGTGGATCGCCACCTGCACGTCCATCTCGTCGGCCACGGAAAGGCAGTTGTCGATCGCCGCGGGCGTGGTCCCCCAGTCCTCGTGCAGCTTCAATCCGATCGCGCCGGCCTCCACCTGTTCGCGCAGCGGCTGCGGCCGGCTCGCATTGCCCTTGCCGAGGAAGCCCAGGTTCATGGGGAAGGCCTCGGCCGCGCAGAGCATCGCGTGCAGGTGCCATGGGCCCGGCGTGCAGGTGGTCGCCGCCGTGCCGGTCGCCGGCCCCGTGCCGCCGCCGATCATGGTGGTGACGCCGGACATCAGCGCCTCCTCGATCTGCTGCGGGCAGATGAAGTGGATGTGGCTGTCGATGCCGCCCGCCGTGAGGATCATGCCCTCGCCCGCGATCGCCTCGGTCGCCGCGCCGATCGGGATCGTGACGCCGGGCTGGATGTCGGGATTGCCCGCCTTGCCGATCTTCCAGATGCGCCCGCCCTTGAGTCCCACGTCCGCCTTCACGATGCCCCAGTGGTCGACGATGAGCGCGTTGGTGATCACCGTGTCGGCCACTTCGGCGGATACGCGCTGGCCCTGGCCCATGCCGTCGCGGATCACCTTGCCGCCGCCGAACTTCACCTCCTCGCCGTAGACGGTGAAATCCCGTTCCACCTGGATCCAGAGCTCGGTGTCGGCCAGGCGGACCCTGTCGCCCGTGGTGGGGCCGAACATTTCCGAATAGGCCTGGCGCGAGATCCTCGTCATTCCAGCGGTCCCATCACCTTGCCCTGGAATCCGAACACGCGGCGATCGCCCGCGAGTGCGACCAGCTCCACGGTGCGCGACTGGCCCGGCTCGAAGCGCACGGCGGTGCCGGCGGCGATGTTCAGGCGCATGCCGTAGGCCGCCTTGCGGTCGAATCCCAGCGCGTCGTTGGTCTCGAAGAAGTGGTAGTGCGAGCCCACCTGGATCGGACGATCCCCGGTGTTGGTCACCTCGACGCTCGCCGTCCTGCGCCCCTTGTTGAGCTCGATGTGGCCCTCCGCCACCTTGATTTCACCGGGGATCATGGTCGCCTAGACGATGGGATGGTGGACGGTCACGAGCTTGGTGCCGTCGGGAAACGTTGCCTCGACCTGGATCTCGGGAATCATCTCCGCCACACCCTCCATCACGTCGGCGCGCGTGAGGAGTGTAGCGCCGTAGCCCATGAGATCGGAAACGCCGCGCCCGTCGCGCGCGCCTTCGAGGATCGCCGCCGTGATGAACGCCACGGCCTCGGGATAGTTGAGCTTCACCCCGCGCGCCTTGCGCCGCTCGGCCAGCAGCGCGGCCGTGAAGACGAGCAGCTTGTCCTTTTCCCGGGGCGTGAGCTCCATGGTGCCGCCTAGGTGCGCCAGATGCGGGGCTCGATCGCCTCGCGTCCCAGGACCGGCGCGCGCAGCCGCTTCCACAGCGCGACGAAATGCGCCCGCGCCGCCTCGCTCGAGTCTCCGCGGTAGCGCGCGAGGAGCACGCCCGGAAGGCGCGTCACGGCCGCCTCGCCCGAGCGCGGCGTGAGTTGCCTGCACGCATCGACCCACCCATCGTCGATCGCACCCGCGGACACGACCATCGTCCCGAAGACGGTGCAGCCGCCCAATCCGGCGGCCGATGCCGCGAGCAGCGATTCCGGCCCGATGATTCCGCGCTCCATCCACGCGAGCTTTCCGTCGCGCCACAGCCGCGTGTGCAGCCGGCAGCGGCCGCGGCCGAAGCGCTCTCCGGATCCGGTGCGCCCCAGGCACACGACGTCCCATCCCACGAGGCGGGCATCGCCTTCGAGGCGCGCCTCCCACGCGATGTCCGCGAGCGCCCCGTCGTAGACGATGGTGTCCTGGGGGAGCCACTCGACGCGGCTCGACGATCGCGCCTCGATCGTCACGCGCTGCCTCGCCCATGCTCCCGAGGAGCGGTACCACTTCGCCGCGCCCGGCGTCGTGAGCAGCACTCCGGCGCCCTCGCCCGCCGCGACGTCGAGGACCAGGTCGTCGCCGCCGGCGATGCCCGCGGGCGGATGCACGACGATCCCGTGGCAGGTCGCTTCTCCCTCGGGATAGAGCGGCTTCTGCACCACGAGGGGCCCGTCGTGGCGGCGGGATGCGAGCACGGTGCGATCGCCGCGGCGCTCGAACGCGAGGGCGAGGCTGGCGTGCCAGCGCGCGGCTTCAGGAGCGGCATCCCGGGGCATGGGTCCATCATACTGCGAGCATTTCCCGCACGCCGTCGCGCTCCATGTCCCGGCCCTCGCCGCGCGCCACGATCTCGCCGCGCTCCATCACGAGGTAATGGTCGGCGAGCGAGCGCGCGAATTCGTAGTACTGCTCCACCAGCAGGATCGCGATCTCGCCGGTGGCCGCGAGCGAGCGGATGGCGCGCTCGATGTCCTTGATGATCGACGGCTGGATGCCCTCCGTGGGCTCGTCCAGGATCAGCAGCTTCGGTCCCATCGCGAGCGCGCGGCCGATGGCGAGCTGCTGCTGCTGCCCGCCCGACAGGTCGCCGCCGCGCCGGCGCATCATCTGCCGCAGCACCGGGAACATCTCGAAGATGCGGGGCGGAAGCGCCTCGGTGCGCGAGCGCGTGGCCAGCCCCATCGCGAGGTTCTCCGCCACAGTGAGGCGGGCGAAGATCTCGCGCCCCTGGGGCACGTACCCGATGCCGGCCCGGGCGCGCTGGTCGGGGCGCGCGCGGGTGAGGTCCGCGCCCGCGAAGCGCACGCTGCCGGTCCTCGCGGGAACGAGCCCCATCAACGTGCGCAGCAGCGTGGTCTTCCCGACGCCGTTCCGGCCGAGGAGCACCGTGACCTTCGCGCCCGGGAGCTCGAAGCTCACGTCGCGCAGGATGTGGCTGCCGCCGTAGAACTGGTTCAGGCCCCGAACGTCGAGCATGCCGTCAGCCTTTCGCGCCGGTGGGCTTCATCGGCCCAGGTACACTTCGATGACCCGCGGGTCGTTCTGCACCGCGTCGAGCGTTCCCTCGGCGAGCACGCTGCCCTCGTGCAGCACCGTGACCGTGCGCGCGATGCTGGCGATGAACGCCATGTCGTGCTCCACCACCACCAGGGAATGCTCCCCGGCGAGCGACAGGAAGAGCTCGGCGGTGCGTTGCGTCTCCTCGTCGCTCATGCCCGCGACGGGCTCGTCCAGCAGCAGCAGCTTCGGCTCCTGCATGAGGAGCATGCCGATCTCGAGCCATTGCTTCTGGCCGTGGGAAAGGAGCCCCGCGGGCCGAGCCGCGCTCGCCTGGAGGCGCACGCGCTCGAGGGTCGCGGCGATGCGGTCGCCTTCCTCGCTCGTGAGCCGCGCGAAGAGCGTGCGCCGCACGCGCTTGTCCGCCTTCATCGCGAGCTCCAGGTTCTCGAACGCGGTGTGATTCTCGAAGATGGTCGGCTTCTGGAACTTGCGCCCGATGCCGGCGTGGGCGATTTGCGCCTCCGCCAGGCGCGTGAGGTCGATGGTCTGGCCGAAGTAGGCGCTGCCGTGGTCGGGGCGCGTCTTGCCCGTGATGACGTCCATCATCGTGGTCTTGCCGGCCCCGTTGGGGCCGATCACGCAGCGCAGCTCCCCCGCATCGATGGCGAGCGAGAGCCCGTCCAGCGCCTTGAAGCCGTCGAAGCTGACGGAAATGTCCTCCAGGTACAGCACGACGCCGTGGGTGACGTCGAGGTCGGCCGGATCCACGCTGCGCCCGTAGCTCGCGTCGCTGGACGGCGCGGCGGGGGGTTCGGCCGCCCGGGGCCCCGGCGGCCACCACGGCCACGGCCGGTGATCGGGAT
>JAAOZZ010000033.1 GCA_012274175.1 Betaproteobacteria bacterium | reverse complement strand
GATATGAGCCCGGGGCCGGAGGCGGAACCCCGCGTCGGGATTTGCGACAAAAAAATTTCAACGGGGCGTTGCTTTTGCCCTATACTTCGCGCAATTTTTTCCGAATCGACGGCGTAAGGGACTCTTTCCCCGCGTCTTTTCAGGCCCCTCGCGGGGATGTGAAGGAGGTCATCATGACAGGAGCGAGAAACCGGCCCGGCCCGGCAGCCTGCGATGCGCAAGGCCTGCCCGCGCTGCCCGACCGTTCCCCGACCGCCCGTCACCAGAGACTGCGATGCCCCGAACCGCCACGATAAAGAAGCTGCGACCGCAGCCCGAATTCCCGCTCGACTCCCACCCGGAAGTCAGCCTCGATTTCTCGAGCGTCAAGCAGTACCTCCTGAAGCACCCCTACAAGAAGCCGATCCTCCTCGTCGACCTGGAGATCGTGCGCGGCAAGACGCGGCGCTTCCGCGCCTGCCTGCCGCGCGTGCGGCCGCACTTCGCCGTGAAGGCCAACCCGGACCCGCGCGTGCTGAAGGTGTTGATCCAGGAAGGGGCGGGCTTCGAGATCGCCTCCATCGCCGAGCTGGACATCCTCATGGGCCTGGGCGTGGCCCCGTCGGAAGTCTTCTATTCCAACCCGATGAAGTCGCGCGCCTATCTCGAGTACGCCTCGGCCAAGGGCGTGGAATGGTTCGTGGTCGACAGCGACGAGGAGATCCGCAAGGTGCAGTCGGTCAAGGCCGACGCGAAGATGTACCTGCGCATCGACGTGCCCAACATCGGCAGCGACTGGCCGCTCGCGGGCAAGTTCGGCGCCCACATGAACGACGTGCCGGACCTGATCGAGGCCGCGGTCGCGTGCAAGGCGGACCTGGCCGGCGTGACCTTCCACGTGGGCTCCCAGTGCCTCAACCCCGAGAACTGGCGCGTGGGCATGGACCGGGCGCGCAAGGTGTTCGCGTCGATGCGCGCCGTGGGCCTCAGGCCCCGGCTGCTCAACCTGGGCGGCGGCTATCCCGTGCGGCACGTGAAGCCGATCCCCTCGATGGAGACCATCGCCGAGGTGATCCACAAGGAGCTGCGGCACTTCGGCCCCGAGGTGCAGGTGATCGCCGAGCCGGGCCGCTACCTGGTGTCGGACGCCGGCTACTTCATCTGCCGCGTGGTGGGCACCGCGATGCGCAACAACCAGCGCTGGATGTACTGGGACGCGGGCGTCTTCGGCGGCGTGATCGAGACCACCGAGGGGCTGCGCTACAACATCTACACCGAGCGCGACGGCGAGCCCGTGGCGTGGAACGTCGCGGGACCGACCTGCGACTCCGTGGACGTGGTGATGCGAGACGAGCTCTTCCCCGCCGACCTCCAGGAAGGCGATCTCATCTTCATCAAGAACGCCGGCGCCTACACCACCGCCTACGCGAGCACCTTCAACGGCTTCCCGCTGCCGGACGTCGCGACCCTCGGAGCCTAGGGGCATGGGCCGGTTCGGCCGCGACGGCGCGCGGGGCTGAGTGGCGCAGGATTTCTGGTCCTCCAGCGGCTACGGGCTCCTCGACCGCTCACCCGAGGGCCTCGTAGCCACCGACGCGTGGATCGCCCATTTCCTCGCGCGCGAGGAACTCGCGCCGCCGGCGGACGCGGGCCCCGGCGAGAGGGCGCTCCTCGCGCGGGTCGCCGCCGCTCCGCGCGGCGCGGTGGCGCCGGGCCTGGTCGCCGCGGTGGAAGACGCGGACGCGCGGGAGAACTGGTCCCATTTCCTGCGCTTTCGCGACCGCCTTCTCGCCCATCCCACGCTCGAGGCCTGCTATGCGGCCCTCTTCGCCGACCAGGCCGTGGACGTGGCCCCGGCCTTCGTCGACACGTTGGCGCAAGTCATCACCCGAGCGGCCCTCGATGGCACCGAGGACCCATGGCTTTGCCGCGCGGGCGAGCTGCTCTTTCGCCGCCAGCGGGTGAGCGCCGAGGGCGGGCGGATCCTGTGCGCCGATGCCGCGACGATCGCGGTGTTCGCCGAGACCGGGGGCTTCGGCAGCGTGGGCCGGCTCCTTCGCAGCCAGGATGCGCTCCCGCAGGTGAAGATGGACGTGCTCACCCGCGAGAACGCGCCGCTTTATTTCCTGCGCGACGAGCTATTCGGCTTCGTGCTCGACCTGAGCCCCGGCCGGGAAGGGGCCGCGGCGCTCGCGCGCGTGCTCGAGCGCTGGATAGCCCGGATGGCGGGTGCCTTCGTCACGATCGAGCCGGTGGAACGCATCGACGATCCCCATTGGAGGTGGCATGTGGGGCTCGACGTGGATTCCACGGCGCTGCTCAACGCGCTCTACCGGGGCGAGAGCGTGGCCGCGGGGGACCTCGAGCGCATGGTGCTGCTGCTGCGCCTCGAGTTCCGCGATGCCGGCGACGCGGTGGCGGAAATGGCGGGGCGTCCCGTGTACCTGGGGCTCGCCTGCCGGCCCGATCGCAAGCTCAAGGTGAAGCCCCAGAACCTGCTCATGAACCTGCCGCTGCGCTCGCGCCAATGAAGCGCGCGGTAGAATCGGGCTTCGACGAGGAGTTGGCCATGACGGCAGTCACGCAGAATACCGGCAGTTTCATGTTGAGCGAGGAAATCGAGATCCTGATGGCGGAGCGCGCGAAGCTCTTGCGCGTGGCGGGGGCCGCGGCGCAGTTCGTGGCCGTGATGGAAGGCCGCAGCCTGCCGGAGACCGTCGCCACCGAGGCGGAGATCCTGGCCGAGAGCGTGAACGCCCTCGCGGAGGACACGCTGAAGGACGCGCTGCGCTTGATCGCCACCGCCGGCTCCACCGTGTCCTGAGGAGAGGCTCCATGAATCCCGACGCATTCAACATGAGCATCCGCAAGTTCCTGAAGATGGTCGGCGTGCATTCCCAGCGCGAGATCGAGGCCGCGGTGGAGCGCGCCGTCGCATCGGGCAAGCTCAAGGGAAACGAGACGCTGGCCGCGAAGGTCACCCTCACCCTGGGCGGCACCGACCTCGACGTGAGCTTCGACGACAAGATCACGCTCGAGTGAACGACGCCACGACCGCGGTCGCCGTGGACTACGGCGACGTCGAGGCGGCGGCTTCGCGGCTCGAGGGCGTGGCGCATCGCACGCCCGTGGCGACCTCCCGGCAGTTCGACGCTCTTGCGGGCTGCACCGCATTCTTCAAGTGCGAGAACCTGCAGCGCATGGGCGCCTTCAAGTTCCGTGGCGCCTACAACGCGCTCTCGCGGCTCGATCCCGCGCAACGCGCCGCCGGCGTGGTCGCGTTCTCCTCGGGCAACCACGCCCAGGCGGTGGCGCTCGCGGGGAGCCTGCTCGGCATTCCCGCCACCATCGTGATGCCCGCCGACGCGCCCGCGGTGAAGGTCGCGGCCACCCGGGGCTACGGGGCCGAGGTGGTCTTCTACGACCGCGCGGCAGGGCAGGGCCGCGAGGAAGTTGCCGGGCGCATCTCGCGCGAGAAGGGCGCCACGCTGATCCCCCCCTTCGACCATCGCGACGTGATCGCGGGACAGGGCACCGCGGCGAAGGAGCTGATCGAGGACGTGGGACCCCTCGACTACCTGTTCGTGTCCTGCGGCGGCGCGGGCCTGCTGTCGGGCAGCGCCCTCGCCGCGAGCCGGCTTGCGCCCGCCGCGCGCGTGGTCGGAGTGGAGCCGGCCGCGGGCGACGACGCGGCGCGATCGCTGCGCACGCGCACGCTGCAGCACGTCGACAATCCCGTCACCATCGCCGACGGGGCGCGCACCGAGTCGCTGGGAGCGCTCACCTTCCCGCTGGTCCTGCGCTACGTGCACGACATCGTCACCGTGACGGATCCCCAGCTGGTGGAGGCCATGCGCTTCCTCTGGGAGCGCATGAAGCTGGTGGTGGAGCCCACGGGAGCGCTCGCGACCGCGGGCGTGCTCTCGGGCCCGATCGACGTGCGCGCCCGGCGCGTGGGCATCGTCCTCTCGGGCGGCAACGTCGACCTGAAGGCGATGGCAACCCTCTTCGCGTGAGCGCGCTGCCCGCGCTCGGAGCGGCGGTGCCGCGCCGGGGCAGCGCGCCGGTGCGGACGTTCGGTCGCGCCCTGCTCCGGATCCTGGGATGGCGCGTCGACGGCACGATCCCGGACCTGGCCCGATTCGTGATCGCGGTGGCACCCCACACGTCGAACTGGGATTTCGTGGTGGGTGCGGCGGCGATGTTCGCCCTCGACCTGCGCATCACGTTCCTCGGCAAGCACACGCTCTTCCGGCCGCCCTTCGAGGGCGTGCTGCGCTGGATGGGCGGCATCCCCGTGGACCGCTCGAGCGCCCAGGGCCTGGTCGCCCAATCGGTGCGCGCCTTCGGCGAGGCGGACCGGCTCATCCTCGTGATCGCGCCCGAGGGCACGCGCAAGCCCGTGCCGCGCTTCAAGGCCGGATTCCTGCACATTGCGCGCGAAGCGGGGGTTCCGGTCCTGCTGGTCGCGCTCGATTACGGGGCGCGCTGCGTGCGGATGGGACCGATGGTGGCGCCGGGCCCCGATGTGGAAGCCGATCGGCTGCGGATCGAGGCGCACTTCGCCTCCGTGCGCGGCAAGCGGCCGCGCCCGGGCGGCGAGCGGCGACTATAATCCGCCCATCGGGCAGCCCCCACGAACCACCTCCCTTGGACCTCCTCGCGATCCTCGCCTGCCTTCTCGCGCAGCACACGTATCCTCCGCGGCCGCGCCAGCCGCTGATGGCCTTCTACGGGCGCATGGGCCTTTCGGCGGCGAAGCGGTTGAACGCGGGCGACCGCAACTCGGGGATCGTGGCGTGGATGGTCCTCATGGCCGCGGTACTGGTCCCCGTCGCGCTCGTATGGGCGCTCGCCGCGGCGATCCATCCGGCCGTGGTATGGCTGCTCGACGTCGCGGTGTTGTACGCGACGCTGCGCTTCCTCGCGACCGTCGCCAATCTCTCGTCCATCGAGAAGGCCCTTCGCGCCGGGGACGTGGCGCTCGCCTCCAACCGCCTCGCCCAGTGGAAGGGGGAGCCCGTCGAATGCGACGACGGCGGCATCGTGGCGCGCCTGGCGGCGGAGCACGCGCTGCGCGAAGCGCACCACGGGGCGTTCGGGCCGCTCTTCTGGTTCCTCGTGCTGCCCGGTCCCCTCGGCCTGGTGCTCCATCCCCTCGCCCTGCGTGCGGCACAGGGGTGGGAGCACCTGGTGGAGCCGGCCGAGCGGGATTTCGGGTGGTTCGCGGGTCGCGCGTTCCACGTCATCGACTGGATTCCCCAGCGCGTCACGGCATTCGCCTTCGCGGTCGTGGGCGATTTCGAGGATGCGCTCTACTGCTGGCGCTCGCAGTCGGCCCACTGGGCGCGACCCGAGGAAGGCATCGTGCTCGCGAGCGGGGCGGGGGCGCTGGGCGTGCGCCTGGGCGAGCCGATTCCCGCTGGCGAGGCGTTCGCGGTGCGCCCGGGCCTGGGCGTCGGAGAGCCCGCCCGCGAGGACGCGCTCGCGAGCCTCGAGGGGTTGCTCTGGCGCTCGCTCGTCCTGTGGCTGATCGTGTTCCTGCTGGCCGCGGCGATCCAATACCGCTGAACGACATACAATACGGCTGCACCGCGCGCTCCGGGCGCGCCCAGGTGATCCGCAAAGACCATCCCAAGAGGAGATGTCCATGTTGAAGAACAAGATCGCAGCCCTCGCCGCCGCGACCGTCTCGAGCATCGCGCTCGCCCAGATCCCCGCCGGTTATCCGGCCGATTACGCCCAGACCATCGCCGCCGCCAACAAGGAAGGCAAGGTCGTGATCTACAGCGCGCTCGACACCAAGGCCGCGCAGCCGCTCATCAAGGATTTCAGCGCGCTCTACCCGAACGTGAAGGTCGAGTACAACGACATGAACTCGACCGAGATCTACAACCGCTTCATCGCCGAGCAGGCCTCGGGCCAGGGCGGCGCCGACGTGGTGTGGAGCTCGGCGATGGACCTGCAGGTGAAGCTGGTGGACGACGGCCACGCCATGACCTACGCCTCGCCCGAGTTGAAGGCGATGCCGTCCTGGGCCGTGTACCGCAACCAGGCCTACGGCACGACGTTCGAGCCGGCGGTCTTCATCTACAACAAGCGCCTGGTGACCGGCAACGACATTCCCCAGGACCACGCGGCCTTCGCGAAGATCCTGGCGAGCGAGAGTGCCAAGTTCAAGGGCAAGGTCACGACGTACGACGTCGAGAAGAGCGGCGTGGGATTCATGTTCGTGGTGCAGGACGCGAAGTACTTCCCGCAGATGGACGAGCTCATCAAGGGCTTCGGCGCGACGCAGTACCGCGTCTACAGCAGCACCGGTAACATGCTCGAGAAGACCTCGTCGGGCGAGCACCTGCTGGGCTACAACGTGCTGGGACCGTACGCGTTCACGCGCGCGAAGAAGGATGCGGGCCTGGGTGTGGTGATGCCCAAGGACTTCGTGCTGGTGCTTTCGCGGGTGATCTTCATCGGCAAGGGCGCCAAGGACCCGGACGCCGCCAAGCTCTGGGTCGACTACATCCTGTCGCAGCGCGGCCAGAAGATCCTCGCCAACGAGTCGCAGCTCTTCGCGATCCGCGAGGACATCCCGGGCGAGCATACCGCCGGGGCGCTCAAGAAGCTGTACGGCGACGCGCTCAAGCCCATCCCGGTGAGCCCCGAGATCGTCACCTACCTCGATCCGAAGAAGCGGCTCGAGTTCCTCGGCCACTGGAAGCAGATGATCCAGGCGGGCGCCGGCAAGTAGCACCCCCGGAGGCGCGCGAGGGCCATGCGGGCATCCGCCGCGGAGACGCTGCCGCGCGCCTTCACCATCCTCGTCACGGCGACGGCGGTGCTGGCACCGCTGTCGCTCATCTTGTACCAGAGCCTGCTCAACGCGCCGTTCTTCGACGCGCGCAAGGCGATCGGGCTCGACGCGTACCGGTTCATCTTCGCCGACCCGGACTTCTGGCAGGCATTCAAGAACTCGGGGCTGATCGCCGGCGGCATGACCCTCATCGCCGTGCCCCTGGGCGGGCTGCTCGCCTTCGTGATGGAACGCACGGACCTCTCGGGACGGGGCTGGATCGAGCCCCTGCTCCTGGTCCCGAGCTTCGTCTCGCCCATGGTGCTGTCGTTCGGCTACGTGGTCGCGGCGGGTCCCGTGGGCTTCTACTCGGTGTGGTCGCGGGAGCTCTTCGGCGGCGCGCCGTGGGGCATCTACTCGATCCTCGCCATGACCGTGATCGCCGGGCTCACCCACGTGCCCAACGTGTACGTCTACGCCTCGGCGGCGTTGAAGAACCTCGGCTCCGACGTCGAGGAGGCGGCGCGGGTGGCGGGGGCCTCTCCCTTCCGCGTGGCGTTTTCCGTGAGCCTGCCGCTCATCATGCCGTCGCTGCTCTTCTCCGGGGTGCTCGTGTTCTTCCTCGGCTTCGAACTCTTCGGCCTGCCCCTGGTGCTGGGAGACCCCGAGGGCATCCTGGTGCTCTCGACCTACCTCTTCAAGCTCACCAACAAGCTGGGCACGCCGTCCTACCATCTGATGGCCGCGGTGGCAGTGTGCATCGTGGCCGTCACGTTTCCCCTGGTGCTGCTGCAGCGCCAGCTGCTCAAGGGCTCGCGCAAGTACGCCTCGATCAAGGGCAAGTCGGGCCGCATGCGCGAGCTGCCCCTGGGCGGCTGGAAATGGCTCGCGGGAGGCGTGATCGGCGCCTGGATCTTCGTCTCGGTGCTGGTGCCGCTGTCGGGGATCGCGTTGAGGGCGTTCGTGACCAACTGGGGCGAGGGCGTGAGGCTGGCCGAGGTGCTCACCCTGGACAACTTCCGCTCGGTTTGGGAAGAGCCCACGATGATGCGCGGCATCTGGAACACGATCCTGATCGGCGTGGTGGGTGGGCTGCTCACTGTCGCGTGCTACACGGCGATCGGCTTCGCCACCCACCGGCGCAACGACGGGTGGTCGCGCTTCGTGGACTACCTCGTGCTCGTGCCGCGCGCGGTGCCGGGGCTGCTCGCCGGCCTCGCGTTCCTGTGGGTGTTCCTGTTCTTCCCGCCGCTCAGGCCGTTGCGCTCGACGCTCTTCAGCGGGTGGCTCGCCTACTCGGTCGTGTGGCTCGCATACGGCATGCGCCTCATCTCCTCGTCGCTGCTGCAGGTGAGCCCGGAGCTCGAGGAGGCCGCGCGCAGCGCGGGCGCCCCCCGCTGGCGCGTCTCGCGGGACGTGACGCTGCCGCTCATCCGCTACGGCCTGCTGGGCTCGTGGCTCCTGGTCTTCATGATCTTCGAGCGCGAGTACTCGACGGCGGTGTACCTGCTCGCGCCGGGCACCGAGGTGATCGGCGCCCAGCTGGTCTCGCTCTGGCAGGGCGGGGCCATCGACCTGGTGGCCGCGCTGTCGCTCGTGAACGTGGTGCTCGTGGCCGTCGGCCTGGGCATCGCGCTGCGATTCGGCGTGCGCCTTCGGGACTGAACGGAGTCTTCCATGGCCGAACTCACCGTCGAGAACCTCCACCTGCGATACGGGGACAATCCGATCCTCAAGGGCGTGTCGATGAATCTGGACCGCGGCGAGGTGGTCTCGCTCCTCGGGCCTTCCGGCAGCGGCAAGACCACGCTCCTGCGCGCCGTGGCCGGGCTCGAGACTCCCCACGAGGGGGCGATCCGCATCGGCGAGCGCGTCGTCTTCGACAGTGCGGCCGCGATCGAGCTGCCGGCGGAGCACCGCAACCTCGGGCTCGTGTTCCAGTCGTACGCGCTGTGGCCCCACAAGACCGTGTACGACAACGTGGCCTACGGGCTGCGGCTGCGCAAGGTGCCCCAGGCCGAGGCGGCCGAACGCGTGGGCCAGGTTCTCGCGCAGCTCGGGCTCGGGCCCCTCGGGGCGCGCTATCCCCACCAGCTCTCCGGCGGCCAGCAGCAACGCGTGGCGATCGCGCGCGCGCTGGTGTACAACCCGCCGGTCATCCTGCTCGACGAGCCGCTGTCCAACCTGGACGCGAAGCTGCGCGAGGAGGCGCGCGCATTCCTGCGCGAGCTGATCGTGCGCCTGGGCCTGTCCGCTCTCGTGGTGACCCACGACCAGAGCGAGGCGATGGCGATGTCGGACCGCATCCTGCTCCTGAACAACGGGCGCATTGAGCAGCAGGGCACGCCGCAGGAGATGTACGGCAGCCCGCGCACGCTCTTCGTCGCGGAATTCATGGGCAGCAACAACCGCCTGGCGGGCCGCGTCGCCGAGGTGCGCGACGGGCGCGCGCGCATCGAAGGCGAGGGCTGGTCGCTCTGGGGCACCCCGAAGGGGGAGACGGCGCCGGGCCGCGAGGTGAACGCCGTCATCCGCATCGAGCAGGTGAAGCTGGGCGACGGGCCGGAAGGCAACCGCCTGCGCCTGCCGCTTTCCACCTCGATGTACCTGGGCGACAAGTGGGAGCATCTCTTTCGCCTCGGCGCCACGGCGCTCAGGGCCCACGGCACCGGCGACCTCGCCCCGGGCGAGTACTGGCTCGAATTCCCCCCCGATCGGCTGTGGCTGTTCTAGGCCGATGCAGGCGCAATTCGACCGCTTCCACCGCTACGCCGAGCTCACCGCGATCCTGCAGGGGTTCGCGCAGCGCCGCCCCGAGCTCTTCACGCTCGAGTCCATCGGCCGCAGCCACGAGGGCCGCGACATCTGGGTGCTCGCGGCCACGAGCGCGGCGAGCGGCCCCGCCTCGGACAAGCCCGCGTTCTGGATCGACGGCAACATCCACGCCGCCGAGCTCACCGCTTCCAGCGCATGCCTTTACTATCTCCACACGCTCGAGCAGGGCTACGGGCGCGACGCGGACATCACGCGCCTGCTCGACACGCGCGCCGTCTACGTGTGCCCGCGCGTGAATCCCGACGGCGCCGAATGGGCGCTCGCCGAGCGGCCGAAGTACATCCGCTCCTCCACGCGTCCGTATCCCTATGACGAGGAGCCGGTGGACGGCTTCGACATCGAGGACGTGGACGGCGACGGGCGCATCCTCATGATGCGCATTCCCGATCCCAACGGCGGCTACAAGGCGCATCCCGAGGATGCGCGCCTCATGATCCCGCGCGACCCCGCGGAAGCCGGCGGCACCTACTGGCGGGTGCTGCCCGAGGGAAAACTGCGCGACTACGACGGCGTGGAAATGCGCGTGAACCGCGACAAGCAGGGACTCGACCTCAACCGCAACTTCCCCTCGGGGTGGCGCCAGGAGTTCGAGCAGGTGGGCGCGGGGCCCTATCCCGCCTCGGAGCCGGAAGTGCGCGCCGTGGTGGATTTCATCGTGCGCCACCGCAACCTGTGCGCGGGCGTGAGCTTCCACACCCACAGCGGCGTGATCCTGCGCCCGTTCTCGGGCGAGCCCGACGAGAACATGCCGGCCGAGGACCTCTGGCTCTACAAGCTCTTCGGGCGCAGGAGCACCGAGCTCACGGGCTACCCGAACATCTCCATCTTCCACGACTTCAAGTACCACCCGAAGCAGGTGATCACCGGGGGCTTCGACTGGATCTACGAGCACCTGGGCCAGTTCTTCTGGACCGTGGAGATCTGGGCGCCGGTGAAGGAGGCGGGCGTCGAAGGCTACCACTTCATCGAGTGGTATCGCGAGCATCCGCCGGAAGACGACCTGAAGCTCCTGCGCTGGAGCGACCGCGAGCTGGGCGGCGCGGGGCACGTCGCCTGGTATCCCTACGAGCATCCGCAGCTGGGTCCCGTGGAGCTGGGTGGCTGGAACAAGCTCGAGGTGTTCCGCAACCCGCCGGCGAAGTACCGCGCGCGCGAGGTGGCGCGTTTCCCCGGGTGGCTCACGTGGCAGGCGCTCACCACGCCGCGGCTGGAGCTCTACAAGGCGGAAGTCACGCGATTGGGCGAAGAGAGCTGGAAGGTGCGCCTCGCGGTGCACAACACCGGGTACCTGCCCACGTACGTCACCAAGCGCGCCCTCGAGCGCAAGGTCGTGCGCGGCGTGGTCTACGGGATCGCGCTGCCCGACGGCGCGCGGCTGGTGGCGGGCAAGGCGCGCTTCGTGGGCTCCCAGCTCGAGGGACGCGCGAGCAAGCCTTCGTTGCAGGCTTTCCTGCCCAATCCCGACCTGGCAGGCGACCGGGGCCAGTACGAATGGACGGTCCGGGCGAGCGCGGGCGCGTCGGTGACGGTCAGCGCGCGCCATGAGCGGGCCGGAGCGGTCGAGCGCACCCTGCTCCTCGCCTGAGGGCAGCCCTTGCGAAAGTGCTAGGCTGGACCCATCTCCGGAGGCAACGGAGGTGAACCATGCCCGCAGTGCGTCCGGCCGCGGTGGCCGGCAGCTTCTATCCCGGCGAGCCTTCGGCCCTCGCGGCCGAAGTGTCCGCCTATCTGGCCGCGGCGGCGCCCGGTGCGACGGGGGCGCGCGCGCCCAAGGCGATCATCGCCCCCCACGCGGGATACATGTATTCGGGGCCCGTCGCCGCTTCGGCGTACGCCCGGCTGGCGCCCTTGCGGGGAACGATCCGCCGGGTGGTGCTCGCCGGTCCTGCCCATCGCGCATACGTGCGCGGCGTGGCGATCCCTGCCGCGCGCGCCTTCGGCTCGCCGCTGGGAGCCGTGGCGCTCGACCTCGATGCCCTTGCGATGGCCGCGGCGATGCCGTTCGTGGAGGTGAGCGACAAGGCGCACGCCCTCGAGCACTCGCTCGAGGTGCACCTGCCGTTCCTGCAGTCCGTGCTGGGCGAATTCCTCCTGGTGCCGCTGCTGGTGGGCGACGCGCGGCCCGCGGAAATGGCGGCCCTCCTTGAAGCGCTGTGGGGGGGCGACGAGACCCTGGTCGTGGTGAGCTCCGACCTGTCCCACTACGAATCCTACGAAGCGGCGCGGCGGCGCGACGCAGGCACGGCCCGCGCCATCCTGGCCCTCGAGGCGCGCCTCGTGCCCGAAGATGCGTGCGGCGCAGCCCCCATCAACGGGCTGCTGGAGCTCGCGCGCCGGCGCGGACTCGAAGGCGAGCTCGTGGACCTGCGCAGCTCCGGGGATACGGCGGGTGGGCGCGACCGCGTGTTGGGATATGGCG
>JAAOZZ010000032.1 GCA_012274175.1 Betaproteobacteria bacterium | reverse complement strand
CGTGGGACACCGAAATCTGTTCGAAGTCCGCCTCCCGCGCGAGCTCCGCCACCCGGGCCTCGTGGGACGGATAACGGTATCCATGGAGGAACACGATGGCGATCGAGCGCAGGCCCCGGGCGCGGGCCGCCGTGAGCTGCTCCCACACCGCGCCCTCGTCCAGGGGCCGCACCACCTCGCCATGGGCGCCCATGCGCTCGTCGACCTCGAACACCTCGCGGTAGAGCATCTCGGGCAGCCGCACGTGGCGGTCGAAGATGCGCGGGCGGTTCTGGTAGGCGATGCGCAGCTGGTCGCGGAAGCCCTTCGTGATGAAGAGCGCCGTGGGCTCGCCCTTGCGCTCGAGCAGCGCGTTGGTGGCCACGGTGGTGCCCATCTTCACCGCGTCGATCCGGTCCACGGGAATGGGCTCGTCCCGTCCCACGCCGAGGAGGTGGCGGATGCCGGCGATCGCCGCGTCGGCGTAGTGCTCGGGATTCTCCGAGAGCAGCTTGTGGGTGACGAGCGTCGCGTCGGGCCGGCGCGCCACGATGTCCGTGAACGTCCCGCCCCGGTCGATCCAGAACTGCCAGCCCGCCTTGTCCGCGCCCATCGAATCATTTTGACACGCACACCCCCGTTTGCTAGCTTGCCCGGGCACCCCTACCGGAGAATCCCCCATGAAACCCCTGCAAGCCCTCGCCGCCCTTTGCGCCGCCGCAGCCTGCGCCGCCGCCTCGGCCCAGACGAAGTGGGACATGCCCACGCCCTATCCCGCGACCAACTTCCACACCGAGAACATCGCCCAGTTCGCCTCCGACGTCGACAAGGCGACCGGAGGCAAGCTGAAGATCACCGTGCACTCGAACGGCTCGCTCTTCAAGGCGACGGAGATCAAGCGCGCGGTGCAGGGCGGCCAGGCGCAGCTGGGCGAGATCCTCATCTCCGGGTATTCCAACGAGGACCCGATCTTCGGCGTCGATTCCGTCCCGTTCCTCGCCACGAGCTATTCCCAGGCCGCCAAGCTCTGGAAGGTTTCGAAGAAGGCGATCGAGGAGCGCTTCGCCAAGCAGGGCATGGTGGTGCTCTTCAGCGTGCCCTGGCCGCCCCAGGGCATCTATTCCACCAAGCCCATCGCTTCCATGGCGGACATGAAGGGCCTGAAGCTGCGCACGTACAACCCCTACACCTCGCGCATCGCGGAGCTCGCGGGCGCCCAGCCGGTCACGATCCAGGTGGCGGAGCTCGCCCAGGCGATGGCCACGGGGGCCGTCAACGCGAACATCACGTCCGGCGCCACGGGCTACGACACCAAGGCGTGGGAAGTGGTGAAGTACTACTACGACACCCAGGCTTGGATCCCGAAGAACGTCGTGTTCGCCAACCGGGCCGCGTTCGACGCCCTCGACAAGCCCACGCAGCAGGCGGTGCGCAAGGCGGCCGCGGCCGCGGAAGCGCGGGGCTGGAAGGTCTCCGAGGAGAAGAACAAGTGGTACCTCGAGCAGCTCAAGAAGAACGGCATGCACGTGGCCCCGCCGTCGGCGCGGCTGAAGAGCGACTTCCACAAGGTGGGCGACACCATGACCCGGGAGTGGCTCCAGGCCGCCGGGCCGGACGGCAAGGCGATCGTGGACGCTTATCGGAAGTGACGCCGCGCACCCTCTCCCCGACCCTCCCCCAAGGGGGAGGGGGCGATCGCGGGATGCGTCTTCGCAGGTTCCTGGATCAGTTGTACGACGCCGCCGGATATGTGGCGGCGTTTTTCATGGTGGGAGTGCTCGCCATGGTGCTTGCGAGCGTGGTGGGGCGCATCGCCGGGTTCAACCTGCGGGGCTCCGACGCCTACGCGGGATACTGCATGGCCGCGGCGAGCTTCCTGGCACTCGCCCACACGCTCAAGCGCGGCGAGCACATCCGCGTGACGCTCTTCCTCGAGCGCTTCGGCCCGCGGGTGAAGCGCGTCCTCGACCTCTGGTGCCACCTGGCGGGGACCTTCTTCTGCGGCGTCTTCGCGTGGTACAGCGTGCGCCTCGCGTGGCAGTCCCACGCCTACAACGACATCTCCCAGGGCAACGACGCGACCCCGCTGTGGATCCCGCAGATTGCCATGGCGCTGGGCTCCGCGGTGCTGCTGGTGGCGATGGTGGACGACCTGGTGCTCCTGGTGCGGCGGCGCGAGCTCGCCGCGGCGCCGGCCGACGAGCTGAAGGCGATCGAGTAGCGCCGTGGATTTCCTCATCACCGCGCTCCTGATCGTCCTGCTCTTCGTGCTGCTGGGAAGCGGCCTGTGGATCGGGTTGTCGCTCCTGGGCGTGGCGTGGCTGGGGATGGAGCTCTTCACGAGCCGCCCCGTGGGAGACGCGATGGCGGTCACGGTGTGGGGATCGCTCTCCTCGTGGACGCTCACGGCGCTGCCGCTCTTCGTGTGGACGGGGGAGATCCTCTTCCGCACGCGCCTCTCGGAGGACATGTTCAAGGGCCTCGCCCCGTGGCTATCGCGCATCCCGGGGCGGCTCTTGCACACCAACATCATCGGCTGCACCATCTTCGCGGCGGTGTCGGGGTCGAGTGCCGCCACCTGCGCCACCATCGGGAAGATGACGCTGCCGGAGCTTTCCCGGCGCGGCTATCCCGAGGACATGACCGTCGGCACCCTCGCCGGCGCGGGCACCCTGGGGCTGCTGATCCCGCCCTCGATCATCATGATCGTCTACGGGGTGAGCGCCGACGTGTCCATCACGCGCCTCTTCATCGCGGGCGTGGTCCCGGGACTGCTGCTGGCGGGGCTCTTCATGGGCTACACCATCGTCTGGTCCCTGCTGCATCCCGATCGCATCCCTCCGCCCGACCCCGCGATGACGTTCGCGCAGAAGCTCCACGCCTCGCGCAACCTCATTCCCGTGGTGGGTCTCGTCGGCCTCGTGCTGGGCTCGATCTACGTGGGCATCGCCACCGCCACCGAGGCGGCGGCGCTGGGCGTGGTGGGCGCTCTCGGCCTGTCGTGGATCCAGGGATCCATGAACGCCCGGGTGTTCGCGCAAAGCCTGATGGGGGCCACACGCCTTTACTGCATGATCGCCTTCATCCTCGCGGGCGCGTCCTTCCTCACGCTCGCCATGGGCTACATCGGGCTGCCGCGGGACCTGGCGGAATTCATCGCGGGCCTGGGCCTCACGCAGCTCTGGCTGCTCTTCTGGCTCATGGTCTTCTACATCGTTTTGGGCTGCTTCCTCGACGGCATCTCCATGGTGGTGCTCACCATGGGCGTGATCCTGCCCACCATCGTGAAGGCCGACATCGACCTGGTGTGGTTCGGCATCTTCATCGTGCTGGTGGTGGAGATGGCCCAGATCACGCCTCCCGTGGGCTTCAACCTCTTCGTGCTGCAGGGCATGACGAAGAAGGAGATCACCTGGATCGCGCGGGTCTCGATGCCGCTTTTCGGGCTGATGGTGGTGGCGGTCGCCCTGGTCTATTTCTTCCCCGCCCTCGTGACGTGGCTTCCGGCGCACATGCGCTAGGGTCGTGTCAGAATGGGCGCTGCCCCATCGACCACGGAGGCCACGATGGATAACGACAAGACCGTCAGGGACGCATTCCTCGATACGGTGGTGAACCAGATCGAGAAGGGGGAACCGCCCGATGCGAAGGCCACGTTCGAGCGCCTGACCGGCGCCGGGCAGTCCCGCAGCCAGGCCCTGCACCACATCGCCGCGGCGCTGCGCACCGAGATGAACCGCATGCTCGCGGAGTCCACCCCGTTCGACCAGAAGCGCTACTCGGCGCTGCTCGCCAAGATCCCCTCGGAGAGCTGAGCCGTTGTGCCTGATCGTCGTGGCGTGGCGCTGCCGCGCGGACTTTCCGCTGGTGGTCGCCGCCAATCGCGACGAGTGGCGCGAGCGTCCCGCCGAGCCCGCCCGCTGGTGGGATGAGGGGGCGGACCTGCTCGCCGGGCGCGACCTGCGGGCGGGCGGCACCTGGATGGGTGTCACGCGGCAGGCGCGCTTCGCCGCGGTCACCAATTTCCGCGATCCCGCCGACCGGCGCTCCACGGCGCGCTCGCGCGGCATGCTGGCCACGGAATTCCTCGCGGGCGCCTCGGGACCGCGCGAATACCTCGAGGGTCTCGCGGCCCGCGCCCACGAGTACAACGCGTTCAATCTCATCGTCGGCGATCGCGAGGCGCTCTGGTACTTCGGCAGCCGCGAGCGGCTCGCACGGCCCATCGAGCCGGGCGTGCACGGGCTTTCCAACCACGTCCTCGACGAGCCGTGGCCCAAGGTGATCGCGGGCCGCGCCGCGATGCACGATGCCCTGCTCGACGCGGATCCCGCCCCGCGGCTCTTCGCGATGCTCTCGGAGCGCTTCCCGGTGCGCGACGAGGAGCTCCCCGACACCGGCGTGGGCATCGAATGGGAGCGCAGGCTCTCGAGCGCGCTCATCGTCGGGGCCGATTACGGCACGCGCGCCTCGACGGTGCTCGTGGTGGACGGCGGCGGGGCCCTGCGATTCGAGGAGCGCACGCGGGATGCCGAGGGCCGCGTCTCGTTCACCACCGTGAATGGCGAGCCCGTGGACAGCGCCTCGCAAGAGGCCTTCGAAAGCGCTCCGTGAGCGACAAGGCCCTGCGCCGGCTCCACGCCGCGTACCGCGACGACATCGACGACCTGGTGACGCGACGACCGCTGCCGGGTCCGCAGCTCGAGCAGCTGGACCCGTTCCTCTTCCTCAACCACCACGGGCCGCAGGTCTATCCCCCGGGAAATCGCGGCCTGCCGTTCGGCCCCCACCCGCACCGGGGCTTCGAGACCGTGACCTTCATCGTCCAGGGCGAGTTGACCCACAAGGACTCCGGCGGCCACGAGAGCGTGATCCATGGGGGCGGCGTGCAGTGGATGACCGCCGGGCGGGGCCTGGTGCACGCGGAGATCTCTTCGCCGGATTTCAGGGTGCGCGGCGGAGCGCTCGAGATCCTGCAGCTCTGGGTGAACCTGCCCGCGCGCCTCAAGATGACCGCGCCGCGCTATTCCGGCGTGCAGCGCGACCGCATCCCGGCGCTCGCGACACCGGACGGCAAGGGCACCGTGCATCTCATTTCGGGAGGATGGAACGGCGCCGCCGGACCCATCGAATCCCTGACCGGAATCTTCATGTCCACCGTGGAGCTGCGCGCCGGCGGACGCGTCACGTTCCCCGGCGTGGGCGCGCGCACCGTCTTCCTCTACGTCGTGCGTGGGCGCGTGGAGGTCGGCGGCGGTGCGGCTCCCGAGCACACGCTCGTCGAGCTGGGCCGCGAAGGCGATGCGGTCGCGATCCGCGCGGTGGAAGACGCGTTCGTCGTCTTCGGCCACGGGGAACCCATCGGCGAGCCGGTCGTCGCCCACGGGCCTTTCGTCATGAACACCCGCGCCGAGATCGCCGAAGCGATCGCCGATTACCAGGCGGGGAAGTTCGGCCCGCTGCCGTGAGGGAATGAGCGCCGGCCCGCTGTACCTCGCCATCGACCAGGGCACCCACGCGAGCCGCGCGGTGGTGCTCGACGGGACGGGCCGGGTCCTTTCCCACGGCGAGCGCGAGATCGCCCTTGCGCACCCGCGCCCCGACTGGGCCGAGCAGGACGGCGAGGAGATGGTGGCCTCGATCTTCTCCGCCGCGGGTGATGCGCTCACGGCATTGGGCGAGCGCAGGCGCGACATCGTCGCCGCGGGCCTCGCGAGCCAGCGCGCGAGCTGCGCTTGCTGGGACCGGAAAGATGGCCATTGCCTGGCGCCCCTCTTCAGCTGGCAGGATCGCAGGGCGCACGAGTGGCTGCGGCAGTTCGAGCCCCAGGGCGAGACGGTGCACCGCAAGACGGGGCTTTTCCTTTCGGCCCACTACGGCGCGAGCAAATTGCGCTGGGCGCTCGACCACCTGGCCGCGGTGCGCGAGGCTCGGGAGGCGGGCAGGCTCGCGTGGGGACCCCAGGCGAGCTTCCTCGTGTTCCGCCTCCTCGAGGAGCATCCGTTCTTCGCCGATCCGCAGTGCGCCGCGCGCACCCAGCTCTGGAACCTCGCCACGGGCGACTGGGATCCGGAGCTGCTCGCGCTCTTCGGCCTGCCCCCCGGGTTCCTGCCGAAGTGCGTGCCCACGTGCCATCCGTTCGGAACGCTGCGCATCGGAGATACGGCGACTCCCCTCGTGGCGGTGAACGGCGACCAGTCCGCGGCCGTGTTCGCCTTCGGCTGGCCCGAGGAGGATTCCGCGTACGTGAACATCGGCACCAGCGCCTTCGTGCAGCGGGCGGTGACGCGCACCCCGCCCTACGTGCCGCGGCAGCTCACCGGGATCATCCTCGACGACGGCAAGTCCACCGTCTACACGATCGAAGGCAACGTGAACGGCGCGGGCACGGCGCTCGAATGGATGCGCGAAGGGCTCGGCATCGCCGATCCCGTCGCTTCGCTCCCCGAATGGCTCGAAGCCCCGGGCGAGCTCCCGCTCTTCCTCAACGGCATCGCGGGCCTGGGCGGCCCGTTCTGGGATCCGGACTTCGCCTCGCGCTTCGTGGGCGAAGGCCTCCCGTGGCAGAAGGCCGCGGCGGTCGTGGAAAGCATCGCCTTCCTGCTGCAGGCCAACATCGACGAGATGGCGAAATACCTGCCGCCCGCCGCGCGCATCCGCGTGAGCGGCGGCGTCTCCCGCCTCGACGGGCTGTGCCGCCGGCTCGCCAACGTGAGCGGATTGCCGGTGCATCGCCGCGACGATCCGGAAGCCACGGCGCGCGGCATCGCCTACCTCGCCGCCGGCCGTCCCCCGGGATGGAACCAGGGCGCCCACGAAGAGGTCTTCGCGCCGGCCGACGATCCGGCCCTGCGCGAGCGCTACCGCCGCTGGCGCGCGGCGATGGCCGAGGCCACCGGCATCTGAAAATCGGGGCCTGTCCCTATTTCCTGGCGCGGGCGACTTCTTCGGCGAGTTCCTTGCCGCTCTTGTAGTGGGGCACGCGAAAGACGAGGCGCTTCACGCGCTGGAAGAAGGCGTTCGAGCCGTTGACCTCCTCGTCCCAGTACTTGTGGGCGAGCGCGAGGTTTCGCGGCACGTCGAGCATGAAGGCGTCGTGGGAGCCCTTGCCGCCGAAGATGTAGAGCTTGCCGTCGAAAATCTCCCACACGTCCGCGTCTCCTCCCCAGGGAATCCCGTACACGATGCCGTCCGAGCAGAATCCGCCGAACTGCGGGATGTACTTCTGCGGCGCGGCGTCGAACAGCGCCTTGTGCTCGGCCGTGGCGAAGCGGAAGGTCACGCCGCGGTAGACCGACTTGATCGCGGGCGAGCCCAACTGGTCGTGGCGGTCGGTGAAATAGCTCACCACGTCGTAGCCGAAGAGGATCAGGTGCTTATCGGGCCCGTCGGATATCGCGTTCACGGGACTCAGCCCCTCGCCCGGGCTCTGGGTGATGAGGGGTGCGCATCCGGTGATCAGCATCGCCGCCACGGTCGCCAACAGCCATTTCGCTCGGGTCATCATCATGGTTCGCCTTTCCATTTCCGGGGGAATCGCGCCCCGTCAACACGCGGCATCGGTGGATGCTTCCAGGGCTTCAGGGCTCGTCGTCCAGGTCGCCCGCCCCGGCGGCGGCGCGCGCGAGGCGATCGTTCACCGCTTCCCACGCGGGAAGCCGCGGCGGAGTTTCCACGAGGATGCGCGCCGCACCCGCGCGATCGAGCGCGCGCAGGTTCGCATAGAGATCGTGTCCGTAGCGCAGGGGATCGGCGGGTGCCGCGATCCACGCGGACACCTTCGCATCGGCGGGGCGCGCACGCAAGGCGAGCACCGCGGCGTGCGCGTCCTTCGCGAGCTCGGCGGGCAACGCGGGCGCATCCACGAGCCAGAGCGCGGTGCGCGGCGCGTAATGGGCGGCGAGCGTCCCCGACGCTCTCGGAGCAGACGCATCGGGCGCGGCGGGCGACACCCCGAGCACGCGCTCGATGTCCCGGCGCGTGATGGCCCCGGGCCGCAGCAACACCGGGGTTCCGCGCGAAAGATCGACGATGGTCGACTCGAGTCCCACCTCGCACGCCCCGCCGTCCAGCACGAAGAGGTCGCCGCCGAACTCCTCGCGCACATGCTGCGCGGTGGTGGGGCTCACGTGGCCGAAGCGGTTGGCGGAAGGGGCCGCCACTCCACCGCTGCCGATGCGCGCGAACTCCATCAGCAGCGCCTGCGCGACCGGGTGCGAGGGGCAGCGCACGCCCACGGTGTCCTGCCCGCCCGTGACCTCCGGGGGGACCATCGACGACTTCGCGAGGATCATCGTGAGCGGTCCGGGCCAGAAGCGATCGGCGAGGGTGCGCGCGGCATCGGGCACCTCGCGCGCCCAGGCGCCGATCGCGGCCGGATCGGCGAAGTGCACGATGAGCGGATGCTCCGAGGGACGGCCCTTCAAGGCGAAGATGCTTGCGACGGCCGCGGGATTCGCCCCATCGGCCCCCAGGCCGTACACCGTCTCGGTGGGAAAGGCCACGAGTCCGCCGGCGTGAAGGCGCCGGGCGGCTTCGGTCACCGAGCCCATCAGTGCGCCTCTTCCCAGTTGTTTCCCACGCCCGCTTCCACCACCAACGGCACGTCGAGCCTGGCGACCCCGGTCATCAGCTTCTCGACGCCGGGCTTCACGCGCTCGAGCTCGGCCCGGGGGACCTCCAGCACCAGCTCGTCGTGCACCTGCATCACGAGCTTGGCGGCGAGGCCCTCGTGCTCGATCCAGTCCTGCACCGCGATCATCGCCAGCTTGATCAGGTCCGCCGCCGTGCCCTGCATCGGCGCGTTGATCGCCTGGCGCTCGGCGCCCTGGCGGCGCGCCTGGTTGGAAGACCCGATGTCGGGCAGCCACAGCCGCCGGCCGAACACCGTCTCGACGTAGCCCTGCTCGCGCGCCTGGTTGCGCGTCCTCTCCATGTACGCGGCCACCCCGGGATAGCGCGCGAAGTACTTGTCCATGTAGCTCTGGGCCGCCGAGCGCTCGATCCCGAGGTTGCCCGCGAGCCCGAAGGCGCTCATGCCGTAGATGAGGCCGAAGTTGATCACCTTCGCGTAGCGGCGCTGCTCGCTGGTGACTTCTCCCGCCGGCGTATCGAACACCTCCGCGGCGGTGTGGCGGTGCACGTCCTCGCCTTTCGCGAAAGCCTCCACCAGGCTCCTGTCGCCCGACAGGTGCGCCATGATGCGCAGCTCGATCTGCGAGTAGTCCGCGGAGACGATCTTCGAGCCCGGGGGAGCGATGAACGCCTCGCGGATGCGCCGGCCCTCGGCGGTGCGCACGGGAATGTTCTGCAGGTTGGGCTCGTTGGACGACAGCCGCCCGGTGACCGCAACTGCCTGCGCGTAGTTGGTGTGCACGCGGCCCGTGCGCGGATGCACCATGCGCGGCAGCTTGTCGGTGTAGGTGCTCTTCAGCTTGGCGACGCTGCGGTGCTCGAGGAGTGTTGCGCAGATCGGATGGTCCAGCGCCAGCTTCTCCAGCACTTCCTCGTCGGTGGAAGGCACCCCCGACGGCGTTTTCTTCACCACCCTCAATTTCAGCCGATCGAAGAGCACCTCGGAGAGCTGCTTGGGCGAGCCCAGGTTGAAGGGTCCTCCCGCGAGCTCGTGGGCCTTCGCCTCGAGTGCCAGCATCTTCTGCCCCAGCTCCGCCCCCTGGCGGGCGAGCTGGTCCATGTCGATCAGCACGCCGTTCCTCTCCATGGCGAGCAGCACGCCCGCCACGGGAATCTCGATGTCGCCGTAGATGTACGCGAGCTTCGGATCTCCCGCGATGCGCGGCCACATGGCGCCGTGCAGCTGCAGCGTCACGTCCGCGTCCTCGGCGGAATACTCCGTCGCGCGCTGGATCTCCACCTGGTCGAAGGGGATCTGCGAGGCGCCCTTGCCCGCCACCTCGACGTACGAGATCGTCTTGGCTCCCAGGTAGCGCATGGCGAGCGCGTCCATGTCGTGGCGCTGGTGGCTTTCGAGCACGTAGGACTGGAGCAGCGTGTCGTGCACCACGCCGCGCACCGTGATGCCGTGGTTGGCGAACACGTGGCGGTCGTACTTCGCGTTCTGGCCCACCTTGAAGCGCGCCGCGTCCTCGAGCCAGGGCTTGAGGCGCGCGAGCACTGCGTCGAGGGCGAGCTGCGGCGGCGCCCCGGCATAGCGGTGGCTCACCGGGATGTACGCGGCCGCCCCGGGCTCCACCGAGACCGAGATGCCGACGAGCTGCGCGATCATCGGGTCGAGGCTCGTGGTCTCCGTGTCCACGCAGGCGAGGGCGGCGCCTTCGAGCCGCGCGGCCCAGCGATCCAGCGCGTCGGCGTCGAGGATGGTCTCGTATCTGCGCGTATCGACGAACGGCGTCACGTCGGCCACGGGCTCGTGCTGCGCGAGGAAGGCGAAGTTGCGTTCGGCTTTCCGGGGCAGGGGAGCATCGCCGCCCTCGCCGGCGTCTTCCTTCTTCACGAGCGCGTCGCGCAGCGTGCGGAAGCCGAAGCGCCCGTAGAGCGCGGCGAGTGCGGCGTCGTCGGAGCCCCGGTCCACGAGGGATTCCATCTCGAACGGCAGCGGCACGTCGGTCTTCACCGTGACGAGCTTGCGGCCCGTGGGGAGCCAATCGGCGGCCTTGCGCAGGTTCTCCCCCACCACGCCCTTCACCTCGCCCGCGTGCTCGATCACGCTTTCGAGCGAGCCGTACTGCTCGACCAGCCTGGCCGCCGTCTTCGGTCCCACCTTGTCCACGCCGGGGACGTTGTCCACCGCGTCTCCCATGAGCGCGAGGTAGTCGACGATCTTCTCCGGCGGCACGCCGAACTTGGCCTTCACGCCCGCGGGGTCCAGCCTGTCGTTGGACATGGTGTTCACCCACAGCACGTGGTCGGTCACGAGCTGCGTCAGATCCTTGTCGCCGGTGGAGATGACCGAGCTCCAGCCATGGGAGCGCTCGGCGTGGGTCACGAGCGTTGCGATCACGTCGTCGGCCTCGACGCCGTCCACCACCACGAGGGGCCAGCCCAGGGCGCGGATCACCTCGTAGAGGGGCTCGATCTGCCGGGCGAGGTCCTCGGGCATCGCCTGGCGCGTGGCCTTGTACTCGGGATAGATCTCGTCGCGGAACGTCTTGCCCTTCGGGTCGAAGACGCAGGCGATATAATCGGAGGGGAAATCCTGCTTCAGCTTCCTCAGCATGTTGATCACGCCGAGGATAGCGCCGGTGGGCTCGCCCGCGGGGCTGCGGAATTCCGGCAGCGCGTGGAAGGCCCGGTAGAGGTAGCTCGAGGCGTCGACCAGCAGGAGGCGTTTCTTCGTATCGCTCATTTCGGACCGCTCGATCCCGCCATGGCCGTCGAATCTCCCAAGGTACCCAAGCCCTCGGACCCGCAGCTCGTAAGGCGCTCGCAGAACTCGGCGCGCGAGGCGTGGCGGATGTTCGAGATTATCGCAGAGTTCGTCACCGCCACCGAGCGGCTGCAGACGATCCAGCCCGCGGTGGCCATCTTCGGCAGCGCGCGCACGACCCCGGAGCATCCGTACTACCGGGTGGCCGAGGACATCGCCCGGCGGCTCTCCCAGGCGGGCTTCTCGGTCATCTCCGGCGGCGGGCCCGGCATCATGGAAGCGGTCAACAAGGGCGCCTTCGAGGGCGTGAGCCCGAGCGTGGGCCTGAACATCCAGCTGCCCCACGAGCAGAGCGCCAATACCTACCAGGACATATCCCACACCTTCCAGCACTTCTTCGCGCGCAAGGTGATGTTCGTGAAGATGTCGTGCGCGTTCGTGATGATGCCGGGGGGCTTCGGCACCCTGGACGAGCTGATGGAGGTGCTGACCCTGGTGCAGACGGGAAAGATCCGCAAGGTGCCCATCATCCTCGTGAACTCGGCGTTCTGGGAAGGACTCCTGAGCTGGATCAAGGGGCGGCTGCGCGAAGAGGGGATGATCGGCAGGGACGACCCGGAACTGCTGCAGGTGATCGACGACCCGCAGAAGGTGGTGGACGCCATCTTCGACCACTACCATTCGCGGGGATTCGAGCCGTCGCCTTCGGAACGGGAAGCGGAACTCGCCCTCTAACCCACAGGACCGCGCGCGGCGCGGTGCTAAACTGCGTCGCAGGAATTCGAGCCCCCGACATGCCCACCACCATTCGCACGCGCATCTCTCACTCGATCGGCATCTTCGCCGTCGCGCTGGGCGTGGCCGCGGCCGGCGCGGCCCTCGAGGGCGCGGCGCAATCCACCGCGCGAACGCTGCCGCCGGGCACGAGACCGCTCGAGGAACCTCCGCCTCCTCCGGTGGTAACGGACGCGCCCAGGCCCGCGCCGCAGGTGACCACCCGCACCGAGGGCGACAAGACCATCCAGGAATACCGCATCCGGGGCAAGCTCTACATGATGCGGGTCACCCCGAAGCACGGTAAGCCCTACATCCTCATGGATAGCAAGGG
>JAAOZZ010000281.1 GCA_012274175.1 Betaproteobacteria bacterium | reverse complement strand
CTGGCGCAACCCGTCTCGGTCTCGAATATCTAGCGGGTTACCCGATACATAGGCATAGGTATTGATCCCACCCTTCAACCCAATCGGATCGCTCTCCACATACCTTCCGATGCTCGGATCGTAATCGCGGAAGTAGTTGTAGAGTTCCGCGTCCCCCGCCCGACGAGATTCTTGAATCCGATTCATTGCCTGTCTGCGTACGTCATAAGTCCGGACTCATACGAAGGTCAGGTGACGCCTTTATGCTGCGCCAGAAACGAATCACTCCATTGCGGCTCCCGCGCGAAGACCCCTCGTTGGCGAATCCTCTTCGAGTACATCAGGCCGCATTCGTCAAGTGGACGCGAGGCGTGGGCCTCTCCGAGCAAACGGCCCTCACGCGATCGGCGGCGCTCGACCAATTCATTCGATGGTGCCATATCGGCAACATTGTGGCACCGGGGCAATTGAGCAGGGATGTGCTGGAGGCGTATCAGAGCCATCTCGCGGATTATCGCAAACGTAACGGTGAGAGTCTCGAGATCGCGACCCGGGTGGCGCGGTTGAATCCGCTCCGGGCGTTCTGCAAATGGCTCGTGCGCCAGCACTTGCTCGTCGTGGATCCTTCCGCTGGAATGGTCATGCCGAAGTGTGCTCGACACCTTCCGCGCAGTCCTTCCGTCGCGCAGATCCAACGCCTCCTCGCCGACGCCGGCCGGAGTAATCCGCGGTGTGTGCGCGACCGCGCGATGATGGAAACGCTCTACTCGACGGGATTGCGCCGGATGGAGCTTTCGAGATTGAAAGTCGCCGACGTCGATCTGCAATCGCGCGAAATCCATGTCCACTCCGGCAAGGGAAACCGTGACCGAGTGGTCCCGCTCGGGCAACGCGCGGGCACCTGGATCGAGCGCTACTTGCGAGATGTGCGCCCGCTCTTGGCTGCAGGTCTCGATCGAGGCGAGATCTTCCTCACCGATTACGGCGAGCCGTTCCGAAAGAACCGCCTCGGCGACCGCCTGCGCTCCTACGTGCGCCGTGCCGGCCTGCACGGAGCCTGTCACATCTTTCGCCACGCCTGCGCGACCCACATGCTGGAAAACGGCGCGGACATCCGCTACATACAGGCGATGCTGGGTCATTCCCAGCTCTCCACGACCGAGATCTATACTCACGTGTCCATCGCGAAGCTCAAGGAGATCCACGCGGCGACGCATCCAGCGCGCCTTCCGGATACCTCAGGGAAGCCGCAGCCGAAGCCCCGGGTGGATGAGGGTGCTCGCGGAAAGGCGGTTCAGGCTGCGTAGAGTCTCCACCGCGGTATCGAAGCGCCGCGCGATGGCGTAGAGCGAGTCGCCCGCGTGCACCGTGTACCAGCGGATGCCGTGCGCCCGCGGCTGCGCGCCCGTGCCGGCGGTGTGCACCGAGACGAGGGACACGCGCTTCAGCCCACTCTCGTGGATCGGCACGAGCACCGGCGCGGCCCAGCGCAGCCGGCCGCGGCGATCGAGCCGGACCGAGTCGTTGGCCGCCCGCAGCTGCGCGTAGGTGGTTCCGTGGCGCCGAGCGATCGCGTCGAGGGATTCGTAGCGCCGCGCGTGGTACGTGGTCCAGGTCACCAGCGGCTTGTCGTAGGCCTCCAGGTTGGACTTGAACGCTTCCGCCTTGTCGAGCGGCAGGATCAGGGTGCCGCTAGAGGCCACCGCCACCGGCTTGTTCTGCGCCGGATTCAACGCGGTGAATTCCTCCTCGCTCATGCCGGCCAGCTTCGCGGCCACCTTCACGTCGATCCTCGCGGGCGCCTGCACCGTGGTGAAGTAGGGCTGGTCGGGCACGGAGTCGAGCTCGATGCCGTAGGTCGCGGGAGATAGCACGATGTTCTTCACCGCGAAGAGCTTCGGCACGTAGTTGCGCGTCTCCGGGGGCAGCCTGAGGCTCAGGTAGTCGGTAGGCAGCCCTCGGCGCTGGTTGTAGGCGATCGCGCGGCTCACGCAGCCTTCGCCGCAGTTGTACGCGGCGAGCGCCAGCTCCCAGCTGCCGAACATGTCGTGCAGGCGCTGCAGGTAGCTCAACGCCGCGTCGGTCGCGGCCACGATGTCGCGCCGGTTGTCCCGCCACCAGTCCTGGGTGAGGCCGAAGTTCTTCCCTGTCGAGGGAATGAACTGCCACAGGCCCGTGGCCTTCGAGCGCGAGCGCGCGTTGGGCGCGAAGGCGCTTTCCACCACCGGCAGCAGCGCCAGCTCCATCGGCATGCCGCGCTTTTCCACCTGCTCGACGATGTAGTGCAGGTAGAGGCTGCCGCGATCGACGAAGCGCTTGATGTAGTCGGGGCGGCTCGCGTACCACGCCTCGTTCTCGGCCACGAGCGGAGAGTCGAGCGGCTCGAGCCCGAAGCCCACGCGGATGCGATACCAGAGGTCGGGATCGGGTAGCGGGACGTCGGCGGGGTCGTCGAACGCCGAGGGAAGCTCCGGCTTGGATGCCGGCGTCGTCGCGGGTGCGGCAGCGAAGGCGCTGCCCGCGGCCAGGGCCGCCAGCAGCGCGATCGTCTTGAAGTGCCGCATGAAATCCATCAAGTTAGTTATTGTTTCGTTTAGGTTTTTGGATGCTACCCGCGTACCCCCCGGGCGTCAACCGCGAGCCTGCCGGCGTCACAGGGTGAGCGCGAAATCGCGCACCAGGGCACCGGGCGTGCGCATCGAGACGGTCGATCGCTCCCCGTAGGTATCGGCTTCGGGAACGAGGTCGCGCTCGCGCGTGAGGGCCTCGAGGTTCTCCCCCAGGATGCGATAGGCGGTGTCGTCGAAGCGCATCACGTTCAGGGGCGCTCGGATGCGGCCGCCCTCCACCCAGAAGGATGCGAAGCGCGTCATGCCGGTCATGCGGCACGCCGACCGGTCCGAGAAGTTGAGGTACCAGAGGTTGCCTACGAAGATGCCGGTGTCCAGCGCCCGCAGCGCCTCGGCCTGCGCAAGGGTGCCCGCCGCGAGGTCGAGGGACTCCGGCGTCTCGCCCGCGTTGGCGCCGTTGGTGGCGACCCCGTATTCGCGCGCCGAGCGCGGGCTCACGAGCGGCGTGGAAAGCCTTCCGCCTTCCACCAGCGGCACGGATGGGGGGCGCACGAAACCATCGCCCTGGAAGCCGCACGCGATGCCTTCGCCCGTGTTTTCCGCGAGGCTCACGAGGGGCGAGAGGCGCGCGTCCTGGTCGGCCATGCGGATCAGCGCGCTTTGCTTGGTGTTGCGGCTCTTGAGGCCGAAGCCCGCCCACGAGAGCATGCCGAGGATCTCCGTCATCGCGGCGGGCGCGATGTACGCGCGATAGGAACCGGGCGGAAGATCCTTCGGCTTCTCGCCCAGGCGCGCGAGCTGCTCGCGGGCGAAGGCCATCTTCGCGGCGAACTCCGCGCTGTTCCAGTGGGATCCGGCGTAGGTCGTCTTCACCGCCTTGTCGCGGTCGTGATAGAGGCACCAGCCGAAGCTGAAGCTCTCCACCCCGTGCCAGTGGCGCACGCCCAGGGAATTGGCGAAGCCTTTCCAGATGGGGCCCGCGGCGTGGAAGCCCACGAGGTCGAGCCCGCGTCCGGCCGCGAGCACTTCGTCGATCACTTGCGCCGGGTCGGGCAGCGCGCCGGTGCGCTCGCTCACCGATCCCGCGGCTTGCGTCTCGTAGAGCAGGAAGGGATCGTCGGGCACGCCGTCGATGCCCGCGCGCAGGGTTTGCAGCAGGCCTGCGAGCGCTTCCCGGTCCGCGTCGAGGCGCCCTGAGAGCGAGGTGCGCGCGTCGATGCGTTTCGTTCCTTTCACGAGGCAGAGCGACCAATCCACCTGCCGCACCGAGGTCGCCTGGCGCACCGCACTCTTGTTGAAGCGGATGAAGTCGCTCGTCTCGGCCGACATGCGCGAG
>JAAOZZ010000280.1 GCA_012274175.1 Betaproteobacteria bacterium | reverse complement strand
CGCCCAACCCGACGGTCCCTTCAGGCCCGAGCTTTACGTTCCAGGGGGCATGGAACGGCGCCGACCTCGAGCGGCGCAGCCACTGCACTTCCGTGCAGAACGAAGGCAGTCGCGGCACCTACGCCTTATTCGACCTCTACGCCGATCCCAGGGCGCACGTGTTCAGCATCACGCAGACCGGCATCACCGGGCTCGCCTGCACGTACCTGGGCGACTTCCAGGAGGTCGGCGGCATGCCGCAGTCCTCCGGCACCTACTCCTGCACCGACGGAAAGAGCGGCACCTACCGCTCGCGGGCGTTCCTCGTGACCGAGAATGCGCTGTCGATCCGCCTCGACATCCAGCTCACCGGCACCGAGACCTGCGCGGTCGACGCGGTGATCGGCGGATCGCGCTTCTATCCCTGAGCGCGCTTGAGGGGCAGCGTGACGATGAAGCGCGCGCCCTTCTCGCGGCCGCGCTCGGCGTGGATCGTTCCGCCGTGGGCTTCGACGATCGCGCGCGAGATCGCGAGGCCCAGCCCCGCCCCGCGCCGCCCGGGCTGCTGCTCGCCCCTCGAGAAGGACTCGAACACTTCCTCCTCGCGCCCCGCGGGCAGGCCCGGCCCATCGTCCTCCACGCTCGCCTCGACCGCGTTGCCCGCGAGCCGCGCGGCGACCGTCATGTGGGTCCCCGCGGGCGTGTGCTTCACCACGTTGCCCACCAGGCTCGCGAACACGCGGCGCATCAGCTCCGGATCCACGTTGACGAGCGGGAGCTCGCGCGGGACTTCGACGGTGACCGGGTGCTTGGCCGTGAGCGCGCCCAGCCCCCCGATCGCCGCATCCACGATGTCGGCGAGCGGCTGGCGCTCGAGGGCGAGGCGCAGGTCGCCGCTCTGGATGCGCGCCATCAGCAGCGCGTCGCGGGCCACGTCCACGTAGTGCACGCGCTCGAGCGCCGTGGCCACCAGCGCGGCGAAGATCTCGTACTGGTGGCGCTGCTCGGGGATGAACAGGTCGCGCGTGCGCTCCGGGCGCACCGCGAGCACGCCCAGGTTGCGGGTGGGCGCCCTCAAGGGCAGGAACAGGTACTCGTTGCCGGCGAGCGTGTCGGTGCCCGCGCCCGCCTGCTGGGCGCGGTCGAATGCCCATTGGGCGGCGGTGCTGTCGAACGGGTTGCTCATCCCGCGTCCCGTGGGCGAGACGAGCGTGCCGGTCGCGTCGGGAACCAGGACCGCGACCCGCGCGCGGAACTGCCGCGCCATGAAGCTCTCGGTGGTCTCGATCACCTCGGAGGTGGTCTGCAGCTTCGCCAGGTCGCGCGCGAATTCGTAGAGCGTGCGCGCGCGCTTCTCCCGGTGGGACGCCACCCGCGCCTGGAAGCGCAGGTTGCCGGCGAGCTGCCCGATGAAGACGCCCACCGCGAGCATCACCGCGAAGGTGAGCAGGTACTGCAGGTCGGCGAAGCCGAACGAGTAGCGCGGGGGGATGAAGAAGAAGTCCACCGCGAGCACGTTCGCGATCGCGGCGAAGAACGACGGCCCCCGGCCCCAGCGCACGGCGATCAGGACGAGGGCGAGGGTATAGAGCAGGACGAGGGTCGCGAGCTCCACGTGGTCGTAGAGCATTGCGGCCAGCAGCGTGGTCGCAACACAGCCCAGGGCCGCCCACAGGTAGCGCACGCGCTTTTCGCCGGCGCGGGGATTGTCGGCGTCCGCGCGGATCGCGGGCGCCGGCACGGGGGTGCCTGCGTCGCTCCCGCCCCGGCCGATCTCGATCACGTCGATGTTCGGGCTCGCCGCCGCGATCGCCTCGCTCATGCTGCGCGTGAGGCGCAGGCGCCGCGCCCGGCCCCGACCCACCACCACCGTCGAGATGTTCTGGTCGCGCGCGAAGTCGACCACCGCTTCGCACGCGTCCGCGCCGGTGAGGATGGCGGTGCGCGCCCCGAGCTCCGCAGCGAGGCTCACCACCCCAAGGATGCGGCCGCGCTCCTCCACGGACAGGCGCTGCAGGCGTGGGGTCTCCACATAGGCCGCGGTCCACTCGACGTCGAAGCGGCTGGCCAGGCGCGCGGCGCTGCGCACCACGTGCTCGGAGCCGGGGCGGGGTCCCACGCAGCATAGGAGGTGCCCCTGGGTCTTCCACACGGCGTCGATCGACTTGTCGGCGCGGACCTTGCGCACCTCGTCTTCCACCACGTCGGCCGTGCGCCGCAGCGCGATCTCGCGCAGCGCGAGCAGGCTGCCCTTGCTGAAGAAGGTCTTGGCCACCCCCTTCTCCTCGTCGCCGATGTGCACGCGGCCCTGGGCCAGGCGCACGAGCAGCTCGTCGGCGGACATGTCCACCATCACCGTTTCCTCGGCGCTGTCGAAGAAGGTGTCGGGCACCGTCTCGCGCTCGTGGATGCCGGTGATCTCGCCCACCACGTCGTTCAGGCTCTCCAGGTGCTGCACGCCGATCGTCGTGAAGACGTCGATGCCGTTGGCGAGCAGCTCGTCGGCGTCGTTCCAGCGCTTCGGGTG